>DATGGJ010000036.1:0-5261 GCA_035308585.1 Terriglobales bacterium | reverse complement strand
TTGAAGCTGGAGGCGGCGCTGCATCACTGGAGACTGGATGTGGCTGGGAAGACCTGCCTGGACGTCGGAGCGTCTACGGGCGGTTTTACCGATTGCCTGCTGCAACACGGGGCGGCGCGCGTGATTTCGTTAGACACCGGGTATGGACAAATTGACTTCCGCCTGCGCCAGGATGCCCGGGTACGGCTGCTGGAAAAGACCAACGCGCGCTATCTGAAGCCCGAGGATATTGGGGAAGCGGTGGACCTGGTGGTCATGGACGTGTCGTTTATCTCCGCAACCCTGGTGCTGCCGGCGGTGGTGGCTGCCGCATTTCCGATCCCTCAACGCCTTAGTAAGAACATAATTGTGCTGGTAAAGCCGCAATTTGAGGTGGGCAGGGGCCGGGTAGGCAAGGGCGGAATTGTGCGCGATCCGGAAGCGCAGAAGGAAGCGGTGGAGAAGGTGCGCGCACGCTTGCTGGAACTGGGCTGCCATGAAACCGAGGTCATGGAGTCGCCCATCCTGGGAGCGGAGGGCAACCGGGAATTCCTTGTATGCGGCACGTTCTAGAGGCCGCCACCTGACCAATTTCAGCTCCACGCTGTACAATCAGCGATTCTGATTCAGGGACATGCTGGGTATGAAATCGGCCGCCATTTTTTCCAAGCCCGCCAAACCGGAACTGGCGCAAATTGTGCCGGAACTGCTGCGCTGGTTCCAGGAGCACGACTACCAGGTCGTGGTGGACCAGGAAACCGCGGCTTACACTTCCGGAGTGGAGGCGGTGGAGCGCTCGGCGGTGGCCGGACGCAATCCCAACTTTGTGGTTGTGCTGGGGGGCGATGGCACGCTGCTGGCGGCCGCACGCGCCGTGGCCAAGGCCGGAATACCCGTGCTGGGGGTGAACCTGGGTTCGCTGGGCTTTCTGACCGAGGTGCCACTGGCGGACCTTTATTCGACCCTGGCGGGCATGGACCAGAACAAGTGCGGCACCGAACTCCGCTCCATGCTGCACTGCCAGTTGCTGCGCGACGGTAAATGCGTGGCCCAATATCACGCTTTGAATGATGTGGTGGTGAACAAAAGCGCTATCGCGCGCCTGGCCGATTTCGACCTCTATATTGACCAGGACTTCGTCTCCAATTACAAGGCGGATGGACTTATTGTGGCCACGCCCACGGGCTCGACGGCGTATTCGCTGGCGGCGGGAGGGCCCATCCTGATGCCCTCGGTGGAAGGTTTTGTGATTACGCCGGTTTCTCCCCACGCGCTCACCCACCGCCCCCTGGTGGTGCGCGACTCGGTTGAGATCTCCATCGTGGTCAAGGCGGCGGAGGAAAATGCCTTCCTTAGCGTGGACGGCCAGGTAGGCATGCCGCTGCTGGAAAGGGACCGGGTGACCTGCCGCAAGTCGCAGCACAAGGTGCAGCTGTTGCGCATGAAAAGGACGTTTTTCGATGTGCTGCGTACCAAGCTGAAGTGGGGACAAAGATAAAGCCGGCTATCGGTATTTAGGATTCAGGAGTCAGTCAGGGCAGTGGGGCTGCCGACTTTGTTGCTCGCCCGTAAATCCAAATGCGCATAACACGCGATAATCTCTCCCGACCCCAAATTCTGTTTATTGAGGCCCTGCTGCTGCTCGTGGCCGCAGGGGTCATGTTGGGGCAGGAGCAGGACCAGAACCGTCCGGCGGCCGACCTGATCATCACCAACGCCAAAGTCTACACGGTAGATAAGCAGCAGCCGCGGGCGGAAGCGGTGGCGGTGCTGGGGGAGCGTATCACGGCAGTGGGCAGCGCCTCGGCCATTGATGCCTGGCGCGGACCGGGGACGCGGGTGATTGACGCCGGCGGGAGGTTGGTATCGCCCGGCTTTAACGATGCCCACGTGCACTTCCTGGACAGCGGGCTGGGACTAGCCAGCGTGCAACTGAAAGACGCCGGAAGCCCGCAGGAGTTCGCGGAGCGCATCGCGGAATACGCGGCAAAGCAGCCCAAGGGGCGGTGGATCCTGGGAGGAACCTGGGACGAGCAGCGCTGGAACCCGCCCCAACTGCCCACCCGGGAACTGATTGACCGGCTCACGCCTGACAATCCGGTGGCCGTGGGGCGATACGACGGGCACATGTATCTGGCCAATTCACTGGCGCTAAAACTGGCGCATATCACGGCCAGCACGCCCGACCCGCCGGGCGGCGAAATCGGGCGGGATGCGCACGGCAATCCCACCGGCATTCTGAAAGACGCGGCGCAGAAACTGATTGACGCCGTGATTCCTCCGCTCAGCCACCAGCAAAGGCTGGAGACAGCGCGCCGCGCGCTGGCCTACGCCCGCAGCGTGGGAGTGACCAGCGTGCAGGAAATGGGCAATCCGGGGGAGGACCTGTCGCGCAACCTCGAGGTCTATAAGGAACTGGAGGAAAAGGGCGAACTGACCACGCGCATCTATGTGGCGCCCATGATCACAGACTGGCAGAATTACGCCAAAGCCGGCATACGCCGGGCCTTTGGGTCAAATCTGCTGCGCACGGGCGCACTCAAAGCCTTCGCCGACGGCTCCCTGGGCTCAACCACAGCGTATTTTTTTCAGTCTTATAGCGATGATCGGCACACACGCGGCCTGCTGACCGAAGAAATGCAGCCGCTCTCCAAGATGCGCAATCGCTTGATCGGCGCCGACAGGGCCGGGCTGCAGTTATGCGTGCACGCTATTGGCGACGAAGCCATTTCGCTGACCCTCGACCTGTTTCAGGATGTGATTAAAGCCGACGGGCGAAAAGACCGCCGGTTGCGCATTGAGCACGCGCAGCACATTGCGCCGAAAGATTTCGACCGCTTCGCCCAACTGGGAGTAATCGCCTCGGTGCAGCCCTACCACGCCATTGATGACGGCCGCTGGGCGGAAAAGCGCATTGGACCGGAACGGATCAAGACCAGCTACGCCTATCGCTCGCTATTGGACCACGGCGTGCGCCTGGCGCTGGGAACCGATTGGGACGTGGCGCCGCTCAACCCGCTGCTGACCATTTACGCCGCGGTGACGCGAGCCACCCTCGATGGCAGGAATCCCAATGGCTGGATGCCGGAGCAGAAGCTGACCGTGGCGCAGGCGGTGGAGGCCTATACGATGGGCTCGGCCTACGCGGAATTTCAGGAGAAAGAGAAAGGCTCGATTACGCCCGGCAAACTGGCCGACATGGTGATTCTGAGCGACGACATCTTCACCATTGATCCCAAGCTGATCCGCACCGTGCAGGTGGACACCACCATCATGGACGGGAAAGTGGTGTGGCAACGCAGCGCACAGTAGCCGGGCGACAAACCCTTCAACACAGAGAACGCAGAGGGAGAGTTAGAAACTCTGCGCGAAACGCATTTTTAGAGTTTCTCCAGTCGCAGCAGGTCGGAGATTTTTTCCCGGCGGCGGATGAGGCGGGCCTTGCCGCCGTCTACCAGCACCTCGGCCGGGCGGGGCCGGGTGTTGTAGTTGGAGGCCAGCACCATGCCGTAAGCGCCAGCATCGAGGATGGCGAGCAGATCGCCGTCATTGACCGGGGGCATCTCGCGGCCGCGGGCAAAAAAATCTCCCGTTTCGCAAATGGGACCAACCACATCGAACAATTCGTGCCCGCCGGCAGGACGGCGCAGGACGGGCACAATTTCATGGTAGGCGTCGTAGAGAGCGGGCCGGACCAGGTCATTCATGGCCGCATCCACAACCAGGAATTGTTTGCTGTTGTTGCTCTTGTGATAGAGCACGCGGGTGAGAAGCACGCCCGCCGGTCCAACAACGGAGCGCCCCGGCTCGAGCAGCAAATGCAGTTTGAGGCCGCGCAGGGGAGTGGTGAGGGCGGCCGCGTAGCGGGCGCTAAATTCGGCAAACTCGGGCAGGCCGAGCTGGGTGTAGGGAATGCCGAGTCCGCCGCCGGCGTCCACGTAGCGAATGGTGTGGCCGTCTGCGCGCAAGCCCCGCACCAGGTCCGCCACACGCTCCATGGCGGCCGTAAATGGCGCCAGGTTGGTAATCTGCGAGCCGATATGCACGCTGACGCCGGCTACCTCCAGGAACAGGCTGTCGGCGGCGCGGGCGTAAAGGCGCGGGGCATCGTGAATCGGCACCCCAAACTTGTGGCGATGCAATCCGGTGGAGATGTAGGGATGAGTTTCCGCGGGCACATCGGGATTGACGCGGAGGGCGACCCGGGCGGTAACGCGGCGGCGCTGGGCGCGCTCCGCCAGTAATTCCAGTTCACTTTCGCTCTCCAGGTTGAACAGCAAAATGCCGGCTTTGAGCGCGGCGTCCATTTCGGGGGCGGTTTTGCCCACGCCGGAGAAGACGACCTTCCTGGCCGCACGGCGGTCCGCCTGCACTACGCGCTCCAGTTCGCCTCCAGAGACCACGTCGAAGCCAGCGCCCAAGTTCCCGAGCAGCCGCAGAATCGCCAGATTGGAGTTGGCCTTTACGGAGTAGCAGACGGTGTGGGGAGAGCCGCGGAAGGCGCGGTCGAACTCGCGATAACGCCGGCGAATGGCGCCGGCGGAGTAGACGTACAAAGGAGTGGCGAATTCTTCAGCCAGGGACGACAGCGGAACGCGTTCGCAGTGCAGCGCGGTTTCCGGAGCCGCACTCTTCTCTCTGCGCTCTGCGCTCCGGCGGTATGCGAATCCGGGCGAGCGCAAAACCATTGGAGGTACGGCCCGGTCCTGGCCTGCAGATTGGGATTTGGATTTGGCCACCTACTTGACCTTCAAAGCGACCACGGTCTGATCGTCGAAGGCCTCCACCCCGGCCGCATGATGATTGACCGCGGTGAAGATTTCCGCGACAACGTCGGTGGCCGAACCCTCACCGGTGCGGGCCACCACCTTTTCCAGGCGCTCCCGTCCGAACAAGGTGCCGTTGTGGCTGCGAGCGTCGAGAATGCCGTCGCTGAAGAAGACAAAGAGGTCGCCGGGATGGGCGTCAAAGCCGAATTCGTCGTAGTCGGCGTTCTCGAACAGGCCCAGGGGAAGGCCGGTGGCTTCGATGATTTCAACTTTGCCATTGTGCCAGTAGATGGGGCGGGGCAGGCCGGAGTTGGCGATGCGCAGGTGGCGTTCGTCGTCATCCCAGACCGAATAGATAATGGAAACGAACTGGGCTTCGATGGGGCGCTCGCCCAGGGAAAGGTTCACGGCGGAGAGCATTTCCGCGGGCGAGGGCTCAACCGCGCAGTGCGAACGCAGGATGCCGCTGACCAGGGCGGCGTAGATGGCGGCGGGAGCGCCCTTGCCGCTGAC
>DATGGJ010000035.1:0-3398 GCA_035308585.1 Terriglobales bacterium | reverse complement strand
CAGCCCTTGGCTGCGGAGGAGGCTTTTCGGCTGCCGCCACGGCCCCGGCCAATGACGGCGTCCAGCGCGATGGGTCCCGCGCCAAAAATAATCAGCGCCAGGCTCAGAGCGGCCAGAGCCATGGGCAGTTGATAGTTGCCTTGGCCGACGAGGCCGTTTTTCCAGTGCACTTTATCAATGGCCACCATCATGTCAATCAGGAGCGCCAAACCGAAGAAGCGGGGGAGCAGGCCAACGATGATGAGTATGCCGCCAAAAAATTCTGCGCCTGCGGAAAGGTAGGCAGACCACCAGGGCAGGCCCACGCTGCTAAAGAATTTCTCCACGCCATGAATGCCGGTAACCTTGGGATAGCCGTGCACAATCATCACAGTTCCCAGCGCGATGCGCATAGCCAGCAGGCCGAGGGGTTGCAACTTATCCAGGATTTTCATCTTTCACCGAACTACGAATTTAACCATAGAGGACACAGAGAGCACAGAGAGCAAATCATTTCTTCACTTTTTCAAGAAGGACAGTGTCCAAATTGATAAACGCTGACGACGCCAAAAAGGTAAAGAACCCCAAGCACTTCTGTGTTCTCGGTTGGTTATTTCTTAAGGTCTTTCAGAATCTCGCGGGCGGCGATGGCTCCCGATCCCCCGGTCAGGCCGTCGCCGGGATGGGTGCCGGAACCGCACAAGTAGAGGCCACGAATGGGCGTGCGGTAGCGCGCCCAATCCAGCAGCGGGCGCATGGTGAATATCTGATCCAGCGCCAGTTCGCCATGAAAAATGTGCCCTCCGGTCAGGCCGTAGACTTCCTCTAAATCCTGGGGAGTGATAATCAGGCCGGTTTCGACCAGACCGGGCAGATCGGGGGCGTACCGCGCCAACGTGCCTACTACCGCGTTGCCCAAGGCGTCACGCTGCGCGTTCCAATCGGTGTTGCGCAGTTTATAGGGCGCGAACTGCATGTAGATGGACATCACGTGCTTGCCGCCGGGCGCGAGCGAAGGGTCGGCGAGTGAGGGGATGGTGGCTTCCAGGTAGGGCGCTTTGGAGAAACTGCCGTACTTGCAATCATCGAAGGCGCGCTCCAGATAATCAATTTCCGGCCCGATGTGAATGCGGCCGGTGAGCGCGGCGCCGTTGGTGCCAGCCTTCTCGAGTGCGGTGAAGTGGGGCAGGCCGTTGAGGGCCAGGTTCATCTTGGCCACCGTGCCGGCGGTGCGGTAGTGCTGCAGCTTGACCACGAAGTCGGGCGCAAGGTGAACCGGGTCCACCAGCTTGAGCAGGGTGCGCTTGGGATCGGCATTGGAGATGATGGTCTTGGCGGGGAGTTCTTCGCCATCGGCCAGGACCACGCCGGTAGCCACACCATCTTTCACTCGCACCTGCTTGACCTCGGCATTGGTGCGAATCTCGGCGCCGGCGGCGGTTGCCGCGGCAGCCATGGCTTTGGTCACCGCCCCCATGCCGCCCATGGCATAGGAGCTCGAGCCCACGGGGCAAGAGTCGGCGGCGGCGCGCATCAGCAGCACGGTGCTGCTGCCTGCCGACCACGGCCCCAAGGACGTGCCGAAGATGCCGCGCGCAGCCACCACGGCGCGCAGCAGTTCAGTTTCGAAAAACTCGGCCACCAGATCAGCCACGGCCATAGGTCCCCAGCGCAGCAGCCGGTACATGTCTTTCTTGCCCAAGTCGCGGACGCCCTTGCCGGTCTTGACCATCTCCCATAGGTCGGCGGCGGCTGGATGGTCAATGTCGGGCGGAGCCATGGCCATCACCCGCTGGAAGACTCCGGCAATCTTGCCCAGCGAGCGCTGAAACTCGCCATAGTTCTGGGCGTCCTTGGGGGAAAAGGTGGCGATGGATTGCGCTGACTTGGCGGCATCGCCGTAAAGGAAAAGAGCGCGGCCGTCGGGAGAAGGAGCAAACACCCGCAGCTCCGGGTTCAGCAGCTTGAGCCCGTGTTTCTCCAGTTCCATGTCGCGAACAATTTGCGGACGCAAGGGGCCGGCGGAGTGGGCCAGAGTGGAGCACTTGAAGCCGGGATGGAATTCCTCGGTCACGGCGGCGCCGCCGGGCTGGTCGCGGCGCTCCAGCAGCAGCGGTTTGAATCCCGCGCGGGCAAGATAGAAGGCGGTGACCAGGCCGTTATGACCAGCGCCGAGAATGACGATGTCGTGAGCCATGGCCTAGCGCGCTCCGTTTCCCGAATCCTTGAGGATTTCCAGCGCCGCCAGGCGCCCCGGCGCGCCCATGATGCCGCCGCCCGGGTGCGTGGCCGAACCGCACATGTACAAATTCTTGATGGGTGTACGGTATTGGGCCCAGCCCGGCACCGGGCGCAGAAAGAAGAGCTGCTCCAGCGAGAGCTCGCCCTGGAAGATGTTGCCCTGGGTGAGCCCGAAGTCGCGCTCAATGTCCAAGGGCGTGAGCACCTGCTTGCCCACGATGATCTTCTTCAGGTTAGGCGCGTACTCGGAGACAGTATCAATCACGTTGTTGCCGAACTCTTCGCGCTTCTCGTCCCAGGCGCCTTCCTTCAGATTGTAGGGCGCATATTGCACGAAGCAGGACATCACATGCTTGCCCGGCGGGGCCACCGAAGGATCGGTCAGGCTGGGAATGACCATGTCAATGTAGGGACGGCGCGAATATTTGCCGTATTTGGCGTCGTCGTAGGCGCGCTCCATGTAATCCACGGCAGGAGAGATTGAAATCGCGCCTCGCAGGTGCGCGCCTTCGCCCGGCATGCAGGTGAAGTTGGGCAGAGCATCGAGGGCCAGGTTCACCTTGCCCGACGAACCGCGGTACTTGTAGCGGCGCACCTCCTCCAGAAATTCGCCGGGGAGTTCGGCTGAGTCAATCATCTTCAGGAAGGTGAGGTTGGGGTCCACGCTGGAGGAAACAATGTCGGCGTGGATTTCATCGCCGTTCTGCAGCACCACGCCGCCGGCACGGCCATCCTTGACCAGGATTTTGGCGATGGGCGCGCGGGTGCGGATCTCGGCGCCAAATTCCCGGGCGGCGTCGCCGATGGCGTTGGAGATGGCGCCGGTGCCACCGCGGGCAAAGCCCCAGGCGCGGAAGGCGCCGTCAATTTCTCCCATGTAATGGTGCAGCAGCACGTAGGCGGTGCCGGGCGAGCGCACGCCCAGGAAAGTGCCGATGATGCCGGAAGCCGACATGGTGGCCTTGAGCACGTCGGTTTCGAACCACTGGTCGAGGAAATCAGCTGCGCTCATGGTCACGAGCTGCACCTGGTTGTACTTGTCCTCGCTGGGGAGGTGCTGAAAGCGGCGGCCGAGGAACAGCAGCTTCATCAGTTCCCTGGGGTTGAGCGTGGAGGGGTCGGGAGGGACCATGCTCAAGATGGGCTTCACGAAGCGGCACATCTGCTGCATGGCCTTG
>DATGGJ010000034.1:0-3728 GCA_035308585.1 Terriglobales bacterium | reverse complement strand
AATCGCTAAATGCTTCCTTCAATACCCATAATCCGTAGCCGCCGCATAGGCGTGCTGCTTCACGCCCAGCGCCGCCACCCGCGCACCGCCTAACAGTTCCACGTATTGTTCGCAATCAGCAACGCCGTGCACCCAGCGCTGGAGCCAGGCCTCACTTTCTTCCGGGGTCTTGGTCTGCTGGTGGTACTCGCGGAAGAAAGCATCGTCGCGCCTGTAGTAGCCTTGCACCGGCGAAGGATGCGCTCCATAAGGGCACTCCACCACCGCGTTGACCAGAAAGCCTGGAATTACGGTGCGGTTGGGGTCGCTGGCAATCACCTCCGGATCCACAATTTCCTCGGCCACAACAATTACGTGTTTGGCGGCGCGCACCGCTTCCAGCATCACGCCAAAACTTCCCCAATTGTGGGCGTTGCCCTCGGCGTCGGCACGTTGGGCATGCACGATGGTGACGTCGGGATTGATCGCCCGCACCGCCAGCAGCGGCTCTTTGCCCTCAAAGGGCGAAAAGATGCCGTAGAAAAAATGATTGCCTTTGGGCACATCCGAGCCCATGGCCGTGCGCGTGGGGATGAAAGGCACCCCCATGGCGCCCGCCTGCAGCGCCAGCGCAATGGAGAAGTTGGTCATGTTGAAGACCTTGATGGCGCCGCTTTCCGCTGCCCGACGGAAGTTGTAGGCCGAGCCCATCATCACGTTGCCCACCCAGGCGGCAACGATTTCGCTGACGCAGCCGCCGGCGATCATCTGGTCGAACAGGATGTCCGAGATCGGCCCAATCAGGCGCAGCCCGCGCTTCTTCTGGCGGATGATCTCGTGCCCCGCCGCGAAGGGAATGTTCTGCTCCATCTGCAGACCAAGAGCGACACTGGCGCCCTCGGGAACGAAGGAGGCAACCGCATCGCGCATTGTCATCAGCTTAGACATTACTGTTCAGCAGCCCAGCATTCAGCACTCTACCTGCAATCGGTTAATTAACGTTTGCACCAGGCGATGCTGTTCAATTGCACAATTACCCGATTACACAATTACTCAATTATTTCCCCTTCCACACCGGCTGCCGCCTCTGCATGAAGGCGCTGATTCCCTCTTTGGCGTCCTCGCTCTGCATCAGTTCCTCGAGGTAAATCTTCTCCGCCCGCTCCAGGCCCTTGGTGAAATGCGCCGCGTCCCAGGCGTAAAGCGCCTTTTTGGTGAACTGCAGAGACGACGGGCTCAGCGTGCGCAAACGCTCGCAGGTTTCCTCTACCAGTTCGTCCAGTTCGCCTTCGGGGACGGCTTCGTTGGCCAGGCCCATGGCGAAGGCGGCGTCGCCGGTAATTTTCCTGCCTGTGAGAATGAGGTCGGCGGAGCGCTTCTGGCCGACCACCTGGGCCAACATAGCGGCGGCCACCGGAGGAAAGCAGCCCAGGCTGATTTCGGGAAAGCCCCAGGTGGCGGACTCGGTCGTAAAAGCCAAGTCGCAAACCGCGGCCAGCTCCGCGCCGCCGCCCAGACAGCTGCCATGGACGGCTGCGATGGTTACCTTTTTGGAAGCGGCCAGCATGCGCACCGCGCCGTGGAAGGTAACCAGCATGTTGCGAACCTTGTCGGGCGTGTGCGCGGCCACGTCAACCCCGGCGGAAAAGCCCTTTCCCGCGCCCCGCAGAACCAAGGCTGCGATTTCCGGGCGGCCCTCCACCTCTTCCAGCGCCGCCACCAGTTCTTCCATCATGAGCACGGTAATGACATTCACCGGAGGATTGTTGAGCACGATGCGGGCGATGGCGCCGTCGTAATCGAGCGCGATAGTGGAGAAACGCGATTTCGGTTGCGTAGCCATGTGATCACTTCCCTTCGGCTTGATTGCTGCTTTGCCGAGCTGTCTAGCTGACTGGCTAACTAGCTACTAATGACCAGCTACCAACTACCAATCTACTTTGTCCAAAAGCCTTCCTTGTCATACTCCCGAATGGCGCGCAACTCAGCGGCACTGGGCACGGGCGTAACCCCAACCTGATCGTCCAGGCGCAGCTCCCAGCCGGTATTGTTGAGCACATCTTCCACCGTAACGCCCGGGTGCACGGAAGCGAGATAGGCTTCGCCATCTTCCCCAAAACGCAGCACTGCCTTGGTGGTGATGACGGCTGATGGCCCACCGCGCGGCAAACCCACTTTCTTGCGCCAGCCAGGGCCATCCCCATTGCCCGGGCTGGTAACGTACGAAACCCGTTCCGGCAGCCGGCGCCGGTCGTGCTCCAGCAGAACCACAAACCGGTGCGCCAGCGAAGCGATGTCACAGGCGCCTCCGGAACCAGGCAGGCGCACCATACCTTTATCCGTTTTCACCTGCGTGGAGTTCAGGTTGCCAAAGCGGTCCACCTCGGCCGCGCCCAGAAAGCCCAAATTCACCCGCCCGGACTGCAGCAGGCTCATCACCGCCAGCATGTCCAGGCACTGCGTGGCGCCCAGAATGTTGGGCGGATCAGCCATGGTGTAGATCAGTTCGCGCGCCGGCGTGCTGCGAATCACCCCGTTTTCAAACAACCCGACCGCGTTCGGAGCATGCGTGCGCTTGGCCACCACAAAGGCGATCAGGGGCAGCCGCATGCCCACAAACACCACCTCACCATCCCGGATCTCGCGCGCCGCGGCGGCCACCATGAGTTCGCCCATGGTGTAACCGGCGGCTATGCTCGAGATGTTGGGCGCGGTGGTGGTCATAGTGCGGGCGCTGGTTGTGTCGATCGTTAGGGAAACTCTGATTTAGCGACCGTTTTGAAAGGAACGGCCTTTTAGGCCGTCCGCAACTGCTCAACCTTGCTCGCGGCTTTAGCCGCTGAGGGACTTGGAATCGACTTAATCAGATCCTCCTTAGTGGTTCGCAAGCGCTGTCGGCTGCCGGACTTCGGTTATTTAAGCAAAACAGCTAGTCAGCTCAAATGTTAATCGCCGACTTGCGCGGCTCGGCGATAGTTTCCAGCGGATCGCGGGCCCCGGTGCGTGGCACAATCCACTTCTTCTCCGTGCTCACGATATCCAGCAGCAGTTTATGATCCGCTGGCGTGGGCAGCCAGTCGCTGCGCTGTTGGGCGTATTCCTTCTCCTCCACCGCCGCACCGGTGTGCGGATGAAACTTCTGCCCTGCCCAGCGCCCGATGGTGCGGTTGAACTTGATGTCGGGCACATAAAGCCGAGGCTGGTCAGGCTTCAGCGCCCCGTTGAACCGCTCCACCAGCGTTTTCACCTCTTGATGGTACAGGTGGCGGTTGTAGTCGTTCACGTCGTCCAGATCGGGCTCCTTTTGATTCTTGGGCTCGTCGTAGCGGCCCTTGATGCCCCAGACATACGCCCAGTGAGCGGAGGAAGAGTGGTCGGTGCCAAACAGGTCGTACGATTCGGAAATCCACTTGTTGAGGTATTTCTGAATGAGCCAGGCAGGCACCACGCCGGCCTCTACCACGCGCCGCAGGCCAGTGTCGCCTGTGCCCATGTGGAAGGCTTCCTCGCGCAGCATGTACGACATTGAACGTCCCAGGGGCGCAAATCCCGAGTACTTGAGCATCTGCAACTGGAACTTGCCGTCGCGGTCCACGAAGTCGGTGTAGGCGTACAGGTCCATCCAGTTGTCCACCATCTCGTTAAAGGCGTTGAGCAGGCGCTTGCTCTCGTAGGCGCGGCGCTCCAGCATCTTCTGCGCCTCCACTCGGCCGGTCTGGCCGAAGTGCTCGATCAACAAGGCGCACATC
>DATGGJ010000033.1:0-2816 GCA_035308585.1 Terriglobales bacterium | reverse complement strand
GGCCTCTGAGCTGGATTGCCCGCCCTGGGTTTGGCGATCTGCACCGCTTCCTGCTCGACCTGGCCGGCAACGGCGGTGATGCGCTCCTGCTTGCGTATGTGGCCTGTTGTGCAATTGCTCTGGCCGTAGGAGGATGGCGCGCGGACGGAATTTAGCGCCTGATGCCTGGCGCTACCTGTTTCTGCTCAGTTGGTTGCTGGTCCCGGTGGCGATCACTCTCGTGTTTTCGCTGATTCGCCCAGTGTTTTTGCCGCGCTACCTGCTCACCTGCGTGGCCCCTCTGGTGCTGCTCGCCGCCGCCGGGTTGGCGCGCTTGCGCTCGCGCTGGGCCTCCGCGATTCTGCTGGTTATCATGCTGGTCCTATCGGTGCGCGGAACCGTGGCATACTATCGCGCCGATTTCGATCTGGGCAGGGAAGACTGGCGGGACGCTACGGGATTCATTCTGAATCAGGCGCGGCTGGGCGACGGCATTCTCTTCCACTCCGCGCAGGCGCGCATGCCCTTTGAGTATTACTCTGAGCAGCAGCCGGCGCGCCGCGAAATGCGTGTGATTTTCCCCGAATACGGTGGAGCGGAGAAGATGTCCTACCTGGATTTTCTGGCTAATGCCAGAAACGCGCCTCTCGATGCCATTCCCGCTCATTACCCGCGGGTCTGGCTGGTGTTGGCGCATAACCAGCTCAAAAACGGCGAGGCCGATCCCACCACGGCCGCATTGGAGCAGGTCCTGTCGCGAAACTACAGTCTGGCGCTGGAACGGAACTTTGAGGGAAATCTTCAGGTGCGGCTCTACATCGAGCGCTAGCCGCCATGCCGCTGAAAATCCCCGGGGAAATCAGGCCATCGGGGGCGCCACCCGCGATCCGTTCTGCTTGTCCGGGCTCTCCGCCACCCACTCCCAAGCTCGCTTGCCCCCCTGGTTCGCCGCCGAGCGTGCCTCGCCATAGGCCACCAGCCGGTTTAACACGGTCGTGACCGAGGCCAGTGGATCCTTGTGGTTCACCAGCACTCCCGCGAATCTTTGTTGCATCTGCGCCACCACTTCGCGCGCGGTAAGCGGCGCCCGGGATTCGATTAGCACCGTGCGGCAGGCCCGGGTGAAGCCAGGCTGGCGGCCATTGGGTTTGCGGTCCACCAGTGTCAGCAGTTCATCGTCCAGCACGTCGTCGCCGAACAGATTGGCCAACCCGATGATGGTCTGCTTCACCGTCCCGATCCGCTTCATGAGGTCGGCGCGTTGCTGAAGCAACGCCAGCAGTTCCTGGTGAGCAGTGCGAAGAACTTCCTGGACATATGCGTCTCCGCCGCTTAGGCGCAGCGTGGCATTCTGACCGACAGCCATACCTGACCCCTCTTCCCGGAGCTTAACTACGCCTCCACCCTATCTATCGGGTTAGATACGCGGGATGCCGGGGAGCGGTTCGAAAAATTTGTAGAACCTGCAACCCCCGCCATTTAGCAGTTAGACTGCGCTTGCAAAAAAAGGTCACCTGAAATTGAGTTGTGCGGGCGGTGACACTTGCTGCGGGGAGCGATTCGAGCATTCCCCCGTGAGCGCCCCGGGCGGTGTTCAACAGGCGGCAATTGTCTTGTTGAGCAAGGTCGGGCGGGGCGGAGAGTAGAGAAAAGTATTTGCTTGACTCATGCAAGTAATTTAGCTATCCTGCCTTCATGCAGGATGTGCAGCAATGGTCGCAAGAGCTGGAACGCCTCTCCCGCCTGTTGGGGAGCCTGGGTCCGGATGAAGTTTGCTGCGAAGGCCTGAGCACGCGGCAATGCGGAATTCTTCGCACCCTGGCTGCCGGTGAAGGTGCCCGCATTTCCGAGCTCGCCGCTGCCGCCAGCATCTCTCCCAGCGCCCTCACCCGCGTCCTGGAAAAGCTGGAGGCGAGGCAACTGGTCAAGCGCGTCCGCGGCGCGGTTCAGGATGGACGGGCCGCCACTGTGGCCATCACGCAGCAGGGGCGGCATGTGCGCGGCAAGATTGACCAGCTCATGCTCGACCGCACCCGCACCATCCTTTCCGCTTTCCCTCCCGGCTTGCAACCGCAATTGCTGGCTGCCATCCGCCTCCTCAACCAGGCGCTGGCTCCCGGCGGTTGCTGCCAGCCGCAGAGCGAAGGCGGAGAATTGTCATTCACCTGCAGCCTTGAGCGGCGCCCCACCCGCGCTTCAGAAAAGAGGAAAAAACATGGCCAACACTGATTCCAACGTCGTCGAAAGCGTGCGCCAGCATTATTCCGCCATCGCCGAAGGCAAAAAATGCGGCTGCGGCACGGGGGATGCGGCGAGCGTCGCGCGCACGATCGGATACTCCGCGGAAGAACTTGACATCGCCGGCCAGGCCAATCTCGGGCTGGGTTGCGGCAATCCTCTGGCCCTGGCCGCTATCGAGCCGGGCATGACCGTGCTTGACCTGGGCAGTGGCGCCGGTTTCGACGCCTTTCTGGCCTGGCGCAAAGTCGGCCCCCAGGGGCGCGTCATCGGAGTGGACATGACCGACCAGATGCTGCAACTGGCGCGCAAGAACGCCGCCGACCTGGGCGCCGCCAACATCGAATTCCGCAAGGGCTCGATTGAGAACCTGCCCGTCGCGGACAATTCGGTGGACCTGGTGATCAGCAACTGCGTCATCAACCTGAGCACCAACAAGCCGGCTGTCTTCCGCGAACTCTATCGCGTGCTCAAGCCCGGTGGCGGCTTCGCCGTCAGCGATCTGGTGCTCTTGCGCCCCTTGCCGGAAGAGGTGGCGCGCGATGTGGAAGCCTACGTGGGCTGCATTGCCGGAGCCAGCCTGCTTACTGAATACGTCG
>DATGGJ010000032.1:0-3369 GCA_035308585.1 Terriglobales bacterium | reverse complement strand
ACTGGTTCACGGACATGGCCACTAAGCGCCAGCAGGGACTGTGGTGGCGCCGGGAGGACCTTGGTTTGTACGCGCCGGCGCTGGAACGACACCCCGACGGCAGCATGGGGGTGACCGCCATGCCGGGTACGCCTCCGCCGGCGCCGTAGATCGGTTTCGCCGCAGAGACACAGAGAACAATTGACGATTGAAGATTTTCGATTGACGATTGGCAGCGTCCGCTGTCCCTGCACAGGCCGGGATCAAGTTGGGTTGGGATTCGTCAAGCGTCAGTCTTCAATCGTCAATAGCTATGATTTACGCCGACGGCGCCTCCGTGCCGGTAGGCCGAGTTTCGCCCTCGCCGCGCAGGGTGCTGACGCCACGGCGGACCCTTTCCCGGCCCTGCTCGAAGCTCTCGCGAGCGGAGCTGGCCAGGTCACTGGCCCGCTCGGCAATATTGTCGCGCGTTTCCTGGCCGCTCATGGGAGCGAAGAGAACACCGAGACCGATGCCCATGCCCAGTCCGAAGAGAAATGCCTTCATCACTGCCTCCTAGGAAAAATCGCTTTTGCTTGATTCCAGCCTACCGCAAAGCCAGCCGGGTGGCGGCTAAAAAACAAGAGATGCGGAAAGTGGGCGAGGGTTTGCAGGCGGACAAACCCATTGACGTGGAAGAAGGAAAAATGACGAGTTAAAAACCAGACGCAGCCCCGCAGGAATTGACGGTTGAGGAATTCTCAATCCCACGCGGTGTCTACGACGCACCTGCGTGAGCTCATGAACCATCAATGGTGCAACTCTGGCTGTAGTCCAAAAACAAGCTCCCGGGGGTGTCAATCGTCAATCTTCAATCTGCAATCGTCAATTCCGGTGCTCTGGGTTTATCCTGTTGGCCGCATTGTCATGGAGGGTGAGGATGAAGCAAGCAATCTGTGGGTTAGCGGTGGCACTGGCAGTCTCGTGCCTGGCGGCGGCGCAGTCCAACCCGGTGATGGACAGCGTGCGCCACATCATGCAGCGGCAGGAGAAGAACCTGGTGGGAGCGGCTGAGGAAATGCCGGAAGGCAAGTACGGTTTTCGCCCCACCTCGCAGCAGATGACCTTCGGCACGCTAGTGATGCACGTGGCGGAATCGAATGATTTCATGTGCTCCCGCATCGCCGGAGTGGAAGCACCCAAGCAGGGCAAAGTCAAGCTGAGTCCCACCGATCCCAAAGCCACGCTGATGAAGGCGCTGAAAAGCTCATTCGACTTCTGCACCTCGGCACTGAGCAAGGTGAAGGACTCCGACCTTGGCACCCAGGTCAAGATGTGGGGCGGGAGAGAGATGCCCAAGGCGGGAGCCGCCATCGGCCTCACCGACGACTGGGCCGACCACTATTCGCAGGCGGCCATGTATCTCCGGCTGAACGGGCTGCTGCCGCCCAGCGCCAAGGAAAAGGGCGAATAGGCGGGTTTGGGCTCGCAAGGTCCGCGCCCGGCAGAGGAACCCTTGTCCCGTTCCGCCTCTCCGCCGGGCGCCATATTTTTTCTTCGGGCTCACATATAATGAAAAATTCTCCGCATGAACCAATCAGTCCCGGCGGCCGGTCTGCCTTCTCCCGCCCTGCGCAGCGCGGCTAAGGCGCGCACACGCGCGTACGTGCTCCTGATCGTGGTGGTATGGACCGCCATCTACGTCTCCAGCCTGTTTCAGCCGGCGCTGCTGGATGACGCCGATTCGGTGCACGCGGAGGCAGCGCGGGAGATGCTGCTCCGCCACGACTGGGTTACCCTGCACATTGACGGCATTCGTTACCTGGAAAAGGCGCCGCTGCTCTACTGGGGCATGGCTGCCAGTTTCAGGGCTTTTGGCGTGAGCGAGTGGAGCGCGCGCCTGCCGCTGGCGCTGGGGGTGCTCGCGCTGCTGCTGGCCGCCTACCGCCTGGGAAGGCGGGTGTTCGGTCCGGAAGGCGGCCTCTATTCCGCGCTGGCGCTGGGCGCCTGCTTCGGCATTTACATCTACACCCGTTTTCAGATTCCTGACGTGCTGGTCGCCTTGTGGCTGACTCTGGGCTTTGACTTCTTCCTGCAGGGACTGGAGGAGAGCACGCCCTCGCGCCTGGCCTGCTGGGGCCTGGCCGCGGCCACCGCGCTCGACGTTCTGACCAAGGGCCTGATCGGCCTGGTCTTCCCTGGCGCCATCATCCTCTTGTACCTGCTGCTCACCGGCAAGCTGCGGCACCTGGCGCGCATGCGGCTGGTGTCCAGCACCCTGGTGTTCCTGGCCATTGCGGCACCCTGGCACGTTCTGGCGGCGCTGCGCAATCCCACCCAGGGGCAGGTGCGCGGATTTCTGTGGTTCTACTTTGTGAACGAGCACTTCCTGCGCTACCTGAACGAGCGCGTGCCGCGCGACTACGGCACCGTGCCCCTGGCAGTTTTCTGGGCGCTATTGCTGCTGTGGCTGGCGCCCTGGAGCGCGTTCCTGCCGCAGGCGGTGCGCGCGGCGCCTATGCGCTGGGGCCAGTTGCGTGGGCAGATGAGCGCGCGTGATCGCGCCAATCTGCTGTTTTTGGTGTGGGCGCTGGTCATCATGGTGTTCTTCAGCTTCTCCACCCGCCAGGAGTACTACAACCTGCCGGCAGTGCCCGCCATCGCGCTGCTGGTGGGGGGCTGGATGGAATGCGAGTCCGCTTCCGCGCCGGGCAGCCGGGAGCGCCGCGCCGGACGCATCTCCTCGCTGGCGCTGTTTGTAATCGGGATTGGAGGGTTCATCGCCGCCATGATCATGCTGCGGCTTTCCGAAACCGCGCCGCCGGGAGCTGAACTCGCCGACCTGCTGCACCAGCGTGATCCAACTTCCTACGTGCTTTCCTTCGGACATGTGTTCGATCTCACACCGCAGGCTCTGGGGGTGTTTCGTGGGCCGCTGCTGGCGGTGGCATTGGCCCTGCTGCTGGGCACGGGGGTGAACTGGTACCTGCGGCGGCGGGCCTGGCCGGCGCGCGGGAACCTGGCGCTGGCGGTGATGTCGGTGGTGCTGCTGCTGAGCGTGCACTCCGCCTTCGTGACCTTCTCCCCCATTCTCTCTTCCAAGAAGCTGGCGCTGGCCATCCAACAGCGCTACCGGCCGGGCGACACCATTGTGATTGATGATGAGTACGAGCAGGGTTCCACGCTCAACTTCTACACCGGCATTCCGGTGCACATCCTGCACGCGCCCAGCGCCAATTTGTGGTATGGCTCGCAGTTTCCCGACGCGCCGCGGGTGTTCGAAACCCGCGAATCTTTTGTGAAGCTGTGGCTGGGCTCGGGGCAGGTGTTCCTGTGGAGCGAAGGCGCGCGTCCGCCCCAGTTGGAAGGGCTCACAGTTTATGAACTGGCGCACAGCGGGGGAAAGTACAT
>DATGGJ010000031.1:0-8787 GCA_035308585.1 Terriglobales bacterium | reverse complement strand
AAATGGGCGAATTGATGGCGCGGGAACTGGTGGATGTAATCGAGGAGAACAACCGGCGCGGACGCGCTACTCGGGCCATCATTCCCTGCGGTCCCACCTGCTGGTACAAGCCGTGGACCGAGCGGGTGAATTCCCGCGCCGTCTCCTTAGCCGGTTTCTTCGTTTTTCACATGGACGAGTGCCTGGACTGGCAGGGAGGGCTTTTGCCCCGCAATCATCCCTACAATTTCCGCACCTTCATGGAGAAGCATTTCTACGGTGGCATCCTGCCTGAACTCGCTGTTCCTGAAGCGCAACGGTTGTGGCTGACCCCCGCCAGCGCTCAGAAAGTTGCCGAGGCCATCGCCCAGGCTCCCATTGACATCACCGTCGGCGGCTGGGGCCAGGATGGTCACGTGGCCTATAACCAGGCGCGCCGCAATGTTTATAGCCAAATAACCCTGGAAGACCTGGCCGACTCCACCATCCGCATCCAGGAGAACAACCCTGACACCATCCTGGCCCTGGCGCAGCGCACTTTTGGCACGGCCTACCAGTTTGTGCCCCCCATGTCCATTACCCTGGGCGTGCGCGAATGCCTTTCCGCGAAAAAAGTGCGCGTTTACAGCGACACCGGCGCCTGGAAACAAACCGCTCTGCGGGTGGCCCTGTTCAGCGAACCCACGCCTGAATACCCCATGACTCTTCTGCAGCGCCACCCTGACGCCGTCATTACCGCCACGGAAGAAACGGCTCGCCATCCCATCAGCGAGAACCCGGACTGGGAGCTGTTTTGAACGGCGAACTGCGTCTGCGCCTGGAGGAGCCCCCGGGGTACCGGCGCTTGATCGGCATTGGCGGAATCGGCAGCGGGATTTTTTTTGCCTTGGACGGCAAGCACACGCTGGGACGCGATGAAAGCCGCCTGGGCACACTGCTCGACGTCCGCGACTACTGCAAGCTGCACATCATCAGCCACTATGTGGCCCGCTTGCTGGGGGCAACTCCGGCCACCGGCTTTCGCGTGATTCCCATTGGCAAGGTGGGCGACGACGCGCCCGGGCGGCAAATGATCCTGGAAATGAAAGCTGCCGGGATGGATACGCAGCACGTGGAAACTGTGGCCGGATCGCCCACTCTGTTCAGCGTCTGCTTCCAGTATCCCGACGGCGCCGGCGGCAATATCACCGCCAGCAACTCGGCGGCTGCCCAACTGAGCTGCACCGACCTGGACCCGCTCGAGAACCTGTTCGCCGAACCGGCAGTGGCCCTGGCCGCTCCCGAGGTTCCCCTGGAAACGCGGGCGCATTTTCTGGAAATCGCCGGCAGACACCGCGCGTTTCGTGCCGCCTCCTTTACCGCTGCGGAGGTGGCGCCCGCTCTGCAGTTGGGTATGTTCGCCAATCTGGATCTGGTGAGCCTGAATGAAGGTGAAGCGGCCGTGCTGGCAGGGCGTGATTTTGAGCCCTCCAACCCCACGCCGTTTCTGAGCGCCTGTGAGGCCGTGTTGAGAGCAAACTATCCCCAGCTCCGACTGGCGGTAACGGCGGGCGGGATGGGCGCCTTCGCCTATTGGCAAGGGGCGTGGGACTTCCGATCTGCTCCTCCGGTACAAGTGGCTTCCACGGCCGGCGCCGGCGACGCCCTGCTGGCCGGTCTCATCGCAGCAATCGTCGCCGGTATCCCGTTCATTGATGGCGCGCAGCCGGGCCGTCCTGTTCCGGAAGGACCTCTGGCCGACGCTTTGGATTTTGCCGTGCTTCTGGCGAGCTACACAGTCAGGTCGCCGCACACCATCCATCCTCAGGCCAGTCTGAGTGACCTGGTGGCATTCGCCGCGGAACTGCGGCTCAGTTTTGACGCCAGCATCAGCCGGCATTGGGAAACGTGCGCGTCCGGTTCGGCAGCCCCGCCCCAGGCAAGGATTTTGGCTTGACACGTAGGATTTTCAGGTATAAGCATGTAAATCGTTTTAATTACAACACTTGCCGCTCCGCTGCCGCGGCCGCCGCGCGGTTCGGCGAAATCACATCCCAGGCGGCGGGAGGGAAGGCTTCCCAGCCATGAGTTCCCCCAGATTGCGAGCGGGAGTCGCACTTCGCCCCGCCATCCTGTCCTGCCTCGGCCTGCTCATCATCGCCAGTTGCAGCCGCCGGCCGGCTCCTTCCGCGAGCACGCCAATCTCCCGAGTCCAGGTAAATGTCACCGAGGGCGGAGTGGTTCTGACCACCGCGGCGGCGAAATTTGAACTGTCGCCCGCGGGGTACCTCACGGCATACCTGCTGAGCGATGGCCAGGCCCTCTCTCTGGATGACGCGGCATCGGCCGGCAGCAGCGACTTCGTGATCACCGGAGGAGAGCAGGTGGACGATTTTCACCTCGACCTGGCCGCCGCCAAAATCAGCGAAGGCGCGGGCCGGTTAGGCGCTCAGGGCAAAACGGTTATCGTCTCCGGCCATAGCGCCAGCAACCCCTCGCTCGAAAAGCTGCTGACCATTGAGGTGGCTGACGAGTTTCCCCGGCTCGTCTTCACCTCCGCCTCCTATAAGAACACCGGCAGCTCGCCTCTGCGCCTCGAACAGGTGATTGCCCAGCAGCACCGGCTGAATGCCGCGCAGGTTGAGCCCCGCCTCGCGCCCTTCCAGATGTGGTCGTTTTCCGGAGCCAGCGAGAAGTGGGGCAAAGACGACGTCATGCCGGTTTCCACCGGCTTCGCCCGCGCCAACGTGATGGAGACGGTGATGCACAACGACGAAAACAGCACCGGAGGCGGCATACCGGTGGTGGCCTTCTGGACGCGTTCGCTGGGCGAGGCCATAGGCCACGTCGAACTCCTGCCCTGGGTCATGTCCCTGCCGGTGCGTACCGAGCCCGACCACCGTGTGAGCGCCTCGCTGACCTTGCAGCCCGATCAGGAGCTCAAGCCCGGAGAAACCTACTCCACCCCCTTGAGCTTCGTTGCCGTCTTCCACGGCGATTTCTATGAGCCGCTGCATCTCTACTCCAGCGTGCTGCAGCGCGAGGGCTGGACCCTGCCCAGCGCCACCCACGGCGATTACCAGGCCAACTGGTGCGGCTGGGGGTACGAGCTGAACGTCACCCCCAAACAAATGCTGGGCACCATACCCAAGCTCCAGCAGCTTGGCTTTCACTGGGCCACCCTGGACGCGGGGTGGTTCAATAATCGCGGCGACTGGGATCCGAACCCCAAGACGTTCTCCGAAGATTCCATCCGCAAAGTAGTGGAGGCTTATCACAAGGCAGGCATTCACATCACCCTCTGGTGGATTCCGCTGGTGGTGGAAGACGGCGAAGGCAAGGACATCCTGGATGGGCGGCGCTACCAACTCGCGAACGTGGTGAAGGAACACCCCGACTGGCTGATTCTGGATAAGAACGGCAAGCATGCCCGCGCCACCGCCGACCTGGGCGCCCTCTGCCCCGCCCTGCCCGCCGTGCAGCAGTATTACAAGCGGCTCACGGAAAAATTCATTCGCGACTGGGACTTCGACGGCAGCAAGCTCGACTTCTCCTACGTCGTTCCACCCTGTTACAACCCCAAGCACCATCACAAGTCGCCCACGGATTCCGTGCGCGCCATGGGCGAGATTTACAAAATCATTTTTCAGACCACGCGCGCGCTGAAGCCCGACAGCGTCACCCAGAGCTGCCCTTGCGGCACCCCTCCCAACCTGGCCTGGCTGCCGTTCATTGACCAGGCGGTCACCGCTGACCCGGTGGGCTCGCGGCAGGTGCGCCTGCGCACCAAGATGTACAAAGCGCTCCTTGGCCCCCAGGCCGCCGTCTACGGCGACCACGTGGAACTGACCAAAATCAATTTCGCCAACAGCAACCACGAGGTGGATGTGGGCCGGGATTTCGCCTCCACCATCGGAACCGGCGCCGTCCTCGGCACCAAGTTCACTTGGCCCGATTACGGCCCGAAGTTCAAGACCGTCCAGCTCACCCAGGAAAAGGAGAATTACTGGAAGAAGTGGATCAATATTTACGATTCCAAAATGCTCTCCCGGGGCGACTTCCTCGATCTCTACACCTACGGATATGACGTGCCCGAGGGCTACGCCATCGCCAAGGGCGGCAACATGTACTACGCCTTTTACGCGCCGGAGAAGAAACCGGATTGGTCGGGCGAGGTCGAGTTGCGCGGCCTGAAGCCCGGCCGGTATCAAATCACGGATTACGAGAACGGCAAACAGCTGGGCGAGGTGGATTCGCGAAGTCCGAAGCTGAAGGTTTCCTTTCGCGAACACTTGCTTTTGGAAGTAAGCCCTCGCTGAGAACGGCTCACAGAGCCACTCATGCCGCATTTCCAGCACCCAATTGCCGGAAAAGCGGCTGGGGACTACTCTCTGAGCTGGCTGGTTGCAAAAGTCTCTTATGGCGGATGGAACCTCAGTATCCGTGAATGCCGCGCCCAGGCTGCGGCGTGCCCTGGGTTTGTGGGACCTGGTGCTTTACGGGTTGATCGTGATTCAGCCCACCGCGCCCATGCCCGTGTTCGGCGTGATGACCCAGCGCGCCCACGGCCACGCCGTTACCACCGTTCTAATCGCCATGGTGGCCATGCTGTTCACCGCCATCAGTTACGGGCGCATGGCACGGGTTTACCCCAGCGCGGGCTCGGCTTTTACCTACGTCGGCCAGGAGATCCATCCCGCCCTCGGTTACATCACTGGCTGGAGCATGGCCATGGACTACATGCTCAACCCGGTTGTCTGCACCATCCTGTGCAGCAAGTTCGCGCTCAACTTTGCCCCCGGCGTTCCTTATTTTGCGTGGGCCATCTTTTTCGCCTCCCTGTTCACGCTGTTGAACCTGAACGGCATCCGCACTTCAGCCAGGATCAATGACGGCCTGGCCGCGGCCATGGGCGTAGTCATCGCGCTGTTCTTTGTGATAGCGGCGCGTTATGTGTTCCACACGCCGCACGACGGCCTGGCGTTCTTCACCCGCCCCTTCTATGACCCCCAGACGTATTCCACGCGTGCGGTGCTGGGGGGCACCTCGCTGGCGGTGCTCACCTATATCGGATTCGACGGCATTTCCACGCTGTCGGAGGAAGCGGAAAACCCGCGTCGCAACATTCTGCTGGCCACCGTGCTGGTTTGCCTGCTCACCGGCGCCCTGGCCTCCATGGAAGTCTATGCCGCCCAGTTGGTGTGGCCGGCTTCGACCTTCCCTGACGTGGACACCGCCTATGTCGCGGTGGCCGGGCGCGCCGGCGGCCCCTGGATGTTTGGCGTCATCAACCTCACCCTGCTGGTGGCCACCGTCGGCTCCGGCATGGGCTCGCAACTGGGAGCCGCCCGCCTGCTCTATGGGATGGGACGCGGCAATGCCATTCCCAAGTCTTTCTTCGGAGCCATTGACCCCAAGCGGCGTATCCCCCGCAACAATGTGCTTCTAGTGGGCGCCCTGGCTCTGCTCGGCGGCCTGACTATCAGCTTCGAGCGTGGCGCGGAACTGCTCAACTTCGGCGCTTTGCTCGCCTTTATGGGAGTCAACGCCTCCTCCTTTACCCACTACTTCGTGCGCCAGCGGGAAAAGAAATGGAGCAACTTTCTCGTCCCTGTACTGGGGTTCCTGGTTTGCCTGGTCCTCTGGCTAAGCCTCAGCGTTCCGGCCAAAATTGCAGGCGCGCTATGGATGGGCGCAGGCATCGCCTACGGCGCGTGGCGCACTCGCGGCTTCCGCAGCGAACTGGTCAACTTCGATATTCCTGAAGAAGAGTCGGCCTAGTGTTTGGGTAACAGGGAACCTGCCCCAGGCAGGGATTACGACACTCTGGAAGCTCTCTCTTCCAACTGCTGGTCTATGAGGCGCAATTCCCTGATCAGGGAACCCAGACAGCGGAAGTAGACGCGAGCCGCATTGCGGTTGCGGATATCGCTGGACTCCGCTTTGAGGTGTTTTTGCAGTTCGTGCGCCGCATAAATTGCCAGGGGGAGAATGCTGGTCTCGGGAGTCATGCCGGACACGCGCATCTCAGACTCCAGTTCGCGGAGCGCCTCAACAATCATTTTGGCGGAAGTCTCGGGCCAGCCGGCCAGCACTCCAGAACCGGTTCCCCGCAGGAAATCGCCGATCTTTTCCAGGGCATAACGCACGTTATGCTTCTTGAAAATTCCGCTCATGGGTAGATACCAGCCTCTCCTGCTATTTTCCCGCAATTGCGGGAGCAGTTCCTGGTAACGCCGGTAATCTCTGGTTGGTTACCTGGCGGCTGACTTGGCGACTTCATTTATGGCCGGGGCTCGCGTTTGATTGTGTTTCGCAGCCGCAGGCGCTATCCTAGCGCCCAAACTACGCCGCGGGATGGGGTGAAGATTGCTGAAGATGTCCAGCGAAGTGTCTGGTGATGTATTTATCGTTCGCTGCACGGGGCGAATTGTGTTTGGCGACGAAGCCGCGGCTTTCCGCGAGCGCCTGGTTCAACTCCTCACCGGCACCCCGAAGGTACTGGTCAATCTGAGCGGGGTTGATTACGTTGACAGCTGCGGCCTGGGAATCCTGGTCGGGCTTCTGGTCTCATCCGTGAACCGAGGAGGCGAACTGAAGCTGGTCGCGCCCAGCAAGCGGGTTGCGGAGGCGCTGCAGCGCACTCACCTCCATCAGGTATTCACGGCATACCGCGATGAAAACGAGGGCTTAGCCGCCTTCGGTTCCAGCCAGCAGCATCGCCAGGCCCGCTAGAAATCAGACCCTTTGCCTGTTTTTCTGGTATCTTGCCATCCACCATGCCGCAGTCCCCGGAACCTCGGCCTGAAAGCCGCCCCCAGCCGCTCTACTGCCCCAATTGCGCGCGCGAGGTCACCGATCCGCTCACCTGCGGCGATTGCTCGGCCGTGATCTGCCGCGTCTGTGGCACGCCCCTGGAGTCGCCTGACGAATTGGGCATTGGATAATCCATGAACCCGCGCCCCGGCGCTTCACCTCAAGTCGAACCTCAACCTCAGACCGACTCGCAACCCAGTCTGGTTCGTGGCCTTTCCCTGCTGGATTCCGTGCTCTTGCTCCTGGGCGGCATCATCGGTTCCTCCATTTTCCTCACCGCCAAGGATGTGGCCGGACCTTTGCCGCACCCTCTGCTCTTCATTCTGGTATGGGTATTGGGCGGCGTGGTCTCGCTGTTCGCCTGCTTCGCCTTCGCCGAACTGGGCGCCATGTTCCCCGATTCCGGCGGCCAGTATGTTTACATGCGTGAGGCCTATGGCGACCTGGTCGCCTTCCTCTACGGCTGGATGATCTTCACCGTGAGCAACGGCGGCACCATAGCCGCCCTGGGCGTGGCGGCGGCGGTGTACCTGGGTGAAATTGTGCCCGCGATTTCCGCCCAGCACATTGTGTGGAGCGGGTTTGGCCTGACCATTAACCGCACCCACCTGGTGGCGCTCGCATCCATTGCCTTCACCACCTGGATGAACGTGACCGGCTTGCGCCGGGGCGCCGTGCTGCAGAACATCGCCACCTGGCTCAAGTTCCTGGCCATGGCGGCCTTTGTGCTGCTGGGTTTCGCAGTCGGTAAAGGCTCGTGGTCGCATTTCACGCAGACCGGCGTAGCCGCCGGCGCCCGCGCTTCCGGCCTGCTGATGGGCGGCAGCCTCTCCAGCCTGATGGGCGCCTTTGGAGTGGCCTTGATTGCCGTCTTCTGGGCTTACGACGGCTGGGTCTACATCACGTGGGTGGCGGGCGAGGTCAAGGAACCGCAGCGCAATCTGCCTCGCGCCATGGTGCTGGGTGTGCTCTGCGTGGGCGTCATCTATGTGGCCATGAACCTGGTGTACCTTTACGCGCTGCCCATGAACCAAATCGCCGCCACGGAAACCATCGCCCACGCCGCCGCCGTGCGCCTGTTCTCGCCCGCAGCCGCGGTCTGGCTTTCGGCCATGATTGCGCTCTCCTGTTTCGGCGCCAACGCGAGTTGCATCCTCTCCGGCGGACGTGTTTATTTCGCCATGGCCCGTGACGGTGTGTTCTTCCAGAAAATGGCCGAGGTGCATCCCCGCTGGCGCACTCCCGCCTTCAGCCTCATCGGCCAGGGACTGTGGGGGGCGCTCCTGGTCTTCAGCGGCCGCTATGACCAGCTTTATACCTACGTGATGTTCATGATGATTCTTTCTTACGTGGCGGGAGTAGGAGCCCTGTTTGTGCTGCGGCGCAAGCGGCCAGACATGCCCCGCCCCTACCGCTGCACCGGCTATCCCTGGCTGCCGGCGCTGTACCTGCTCATTGCCGGTTTATGGGCCGCCAACACGCTGGTAGAGCGCCCCAAGGAAGCCCTGGCCGGCCTGGTAATCGTGCTCATTGGCGTCCCCGGCTACATCTACTGGAAGCGGGCCAGCCGCAAGCTGACTGACCATTGAAGATTCTCGATTGACGATTTATTCCGGTCGGAAGGGCAATCCGGGTCATCGTGCTGTCCTGACGCTGGGCTTCAGCTTCGGGCATTCGCGGGCGGGGCGCCCGCGCCCCGAATGAGCGCTCTCGGAGCGGGCAATCTCGAGCGGCGGAACGCCGACTGCTGATTGCTGACTGCCCCTCTATACCGGCACCGCGGTCTTGCGCGGGGGATTGAAGAATGGCAGCTTGACCACCGTGGCGGTCACGGTTTTGCGCACCGACTCCACGGTGAACTCCATTTTCAGCTTGCTGCCCGCCTGCGAGTGCTCGCGCTGCACGCTGGCCAGCGCAATCATCTTTTTCAGCAGCGGCGACCAGGTGGTGGAAGTTGCCTTGCCTACCTGCTTCCCACCTTTGTACACCGGCACGTGCACCCGCGAAGCGGTG
>DATGGJ010000030.1:0-5138 GCA_035308585.1 Terriglobales bacterium | reverse complement strand
CGCACTGTTCCAGCATCAGATGGCGGGTCTTGAGAAGGGATTCGTCGTAGGAAACTGACAGTATACGCGGCATACCGCACTCCGACTAACGCGCAGGTTAGTACAAGCTGCTCGCTTTTGCAATAGGTGACGCGAAGACTTGACCATTGAAAATTGACGAATGACGATGAAAAACCAACCTGTCGGCTGTCAGCTTTTAGCCCGTCAGATTTACCGGGCTCGCTGAGCTGAAAGCTTTGACAGCCGTTTCTCCCTAGGCGTAAATGCCACGCTGACGGATGGTGTAGGCCACGCGGTCAATGGCCAGCATATAGGCGGCAATGCGGTTATTCACGTTGTGGGTCTCGGCGTACTCCACCACCGCCTGGAAGGACTCGCGCATGATGTGCTCCAGTTGCTCGTTGACCACCGACTCCTTCCAGAAGTAGCCCTGGCGGTCCTGCACCCACTCAAAGTAGGAGGCGGTGACGCCGCCGGCATTGGCCAGAATGTCGGGGACGATGAACACCTTCTTGTCGGAAAGGATGTCGTCGGCGGCGGCGGTAGTGGGCCCGTTGGCGCCTTCAATGAGGACGCGAGCCTTGACCCGGTCGGCGTTGCGGCTGGTGATCTGGTTTTCCGTGGCGGCGGGGATGAGCACGTCGCAGTCGGCCAGCATCAGCTCGGCGGGATCGTATTTTTCCGCGCCCGAGAAACCATGGATGACGCCATTCTGCTGCCGGTACTCCCACAGGGCTTCAATATCAATGCCCTCGCGGTTATAAAGGCCGCCGCCCACTTCCACAATGCCCACAATTTTGTAGCCGCGCTCGTACATGAGGCGGGCGGCGTTGGAGCCGACATTGCCGAAGCCCTGGATGATCACGCGAGTCTGGTCGCGGTTCATGTTGAGCTTCTTCATGGCCTCATCGCAGATGATCATGAGGCCGCGGCCGGTGGCCTCGCGGCGTCCGCGCGAGCCGCCCATGTTCAGGGGCTTGCCGGTAACGACCGCGGTGACGGTCTGGCGCATGTGCATGGAGTAGGTGTCCATCATCCAGGCCATGATCTGCTCGTTGGTGTTCACGTCGGGCGCGGGGACGTCTTTTTCCGGTCCGATGAATTCGAACAGCTCAGCGGTGTAGCGGCGGGTCATGCGCTCCAGTTCGCCCATGGACATCTTGTGGGGGTCGCAGATGATGCCGCCCTTGGCGCCGCCGAAGGGGATGTTGACCACGGCGCACTTCCAGGTCATCCAGCTGGCCAGGGCGCGCACTTCGTCGAGAGTCACGTCGGGGGAGTAGCGGACGCCGCCCTTGGCCGGGCCGCGGGCGATGGAGTGCTGCACGCGGAAGCCGGTGAAGACTTCCAGGTGCCCGTCGTCCATGGAGACAGGAATGTGCACGATGATTTCGCGGTTGGGATAGCGCAGCACCTTCCACAGGCCTTCATCGAGCTTGAGTTTCTGGGCGGCCAAATCGAAGCGCGCGGCTTGCGCCTCCCAGGGGTTGATTTCCTGTTCCAGGGCGATGGTTTTCATAGGAGTTCTCCGGTGCGACGGTCCGGAATTTTGAATAGGTCCTATTTGAAATTTCGATTCCGGTGAAACACACAGTATATGAAGGGTGCGGGCGGGCGGGCAAGCCGGGACCTCAAGAGGGGTGACGGCGGTACCCAGGGTGGCAATGGGGTGGGCCAGCGCCGCCGGCCTAGCATCCTGGTCCTAGAGTCTCTCTATGATCTGACGTTTTGGAGCGGTTAGTGGCCCACTCAAGCGGCTTTTGTTTGATTGGCCACCATTTCTTCTACTTGCGGGTAGCGGCGGCGCGGGAGCGGGCCGGGACGCCGATTTCGATCTCCATGCCTTCGGCGGCGGCGCGGACGCGGGGATAGTAGTTGCCGGCTTCGCGCACGATGCGCTCGATGCAGGCGTCGTCGTGGTCGGGATCGTGGTGGAAGAGCACCAGTTCCTTGGCGCCGCTTTCCATGACCACATTCACCGCTTCGCGCCAGTGGCTGTGGCCCCAGCCGCGGCGGCAAACCTCGTACTCTTCGGGCAGGTACTGCGCGTCATAGATGAGCACGTCGGCGCCCTCAGCCAGCTTGCGCACCTGCTTATCGAACAGGGGCTGGCCGGGTTCGTTGTCGGTGGCGTAAACCAGCACGCCGTCGCGCGTCTCCATGCGGAAGCCGAGGCAGCCCTGGGGATGGTTCAGAGCCATGGTGCGCAGCACGCAGTTCTCCATGTTCACTTGCCCTTCCCCAATGTCGTGGAAGTGCCGGTGGGCCGCCATCTGGCCCATGTCCACGGGAAAGTAAGGTTCGTTCATCTGCTCTTCCAGCACGCGTTGCAGGCTGCGGGTACGGCTGGACGAGTGAAAGAAAAAGCGGTTTTCGCCACTGTCGTAAAGCGGGGTGAAGAAGGGGATGCCCTGGATGTGGTCCCAATGGAAGTGAGAGATAAAGATATGGGCGGAGATGCCCCCGGCGTGGTTGCCCAAAGCCTTGCCCAGATTGCGCAGACCGGTGCCGCAGTCGAAGATGTAAAGGCCGTCGCCGACCCGCACCTCGACACAGGAGGTGTTACCTCCGTAACGCATGTTTTCCGGCTGCGGAGTAGGGGTAGACCCCCGTACTCCCCAGAATCTAACTAACATAGGCTTCCGCCGGGTGTTTTGGACGTTAGCCCATCTTGCAACCCGGAAGTGCCGGCGTCAATGCCCGATAGTGCAAGGGCTTCCAGTACTTTTGTGGCAGGCGGGCGGAGTTGTGAACTGACAGCCCGGCGGCGGTTAGCCGTGCGGCAGGAGCGCGGCGAAGGCGCTGGGAGCATGCTTAGGTTTGGAGCCGCCACCCCAGGTCCAATAGAGCGCCAGATAGGTGTAAGTCTCTCCCTGGCCCACAAAGCTGTGCCCGCCGGCGAACAACAATTGAAATCCCTCATGGAAGGTGTAGTAGCCGCCGAGATCGGCCATGGTAGAGGAGCGGGTGCTGGTAGCGGCGGCGCCCTCGGCGCCGTGGCCGTAAATTTCGGTGCCCAGGATCAGCTTCTTGGTGATGCTGCGCTGCAATAGCCAACCGGCGAATCCATAGCTTTTGTAACCGGGCGCGTGAACCACCGCCGCGCCCCCTCCGCCATAGGTGGTCCAGGGCCCCCAGCTCTTCTGTAACCAAAGGGGCAGACGATACCACGTCCTGCCCACGCCCAAGCCGCGGGAGGCATCGCCCGTGGGCAGTTCGAGAAAGGGGAAGATGCCGATCTCGGGCCGGAGCTTCGTCTCTTTTACGAAACGGTACTTGATCCCCAGCTCTGTGTCGCTGATGCCGAAATTGACCGGGCCTGAGGGAGGCAAGATGGTGGCCATGGGCACCACGATGTGCAGCTGCACATTGGGAATGGCGCCCCAGTTCATCTCCCAGGCGGGAAACTCGACGGTGGTGCCGCCGGCGTGGGTGCCATCGGAGAGTTCGAAGGCGTAAGTTTCGAAGTGGCGATAGGGCACCGGGTCGGGATCGTCGGTCTGAAAGGGAGGACCGGCGAAGGCGGGTAGGGAGGCAACGAGCAGCAGAACCAGCGCGGGCAGCAGACGCGGACAACGAGGGCGCTGCAGCGCCATCGGGATGCCATCGAGCCTCATAATCGGGATTGGTTCAGACACGCGGGCGCGCAACCGGCGCCTTACGATAATAACTTGCCGGCGCGTGATGGAGGCACGGAGAGGGCCGCGAAAACAAAAAATCAATTGGGGTCTTTACAAATGCGGAACCTGGCCCGGCTTTTCGACTCATATAATGTGCGATTCAAGCGGGTGAGCTGAAATGGTACGTCCGGATTACAAAGAATTCGCGCGGCTGGCGCGGGAAGCCACGCTGGTCCCGGTGGCCAAGTCCATTACCGCCGACCTGCTGACGCCGGTTTCGGCTTTTCTGGCCCTGGCCGGCGAAGACCCGGGATCATTTTTGCTGGAGTCGGTGGAGGCCGGGGAAAGAATCGGACGCTACACCTTCCTGGGCTCGCGGCCTTACATGCAGGTGCAGTCGCGGGGCGCGGAGATCACGGTGGAGCGCCGCGGCCGGGTGGAGCGCTCCACCGGCAACATTTTCCAGTTGGTGCAGCAGATTTTGCGCCAGCATCGCGCAGCAGCTGTGCCCGAGCTGCCGCCCTTCACGGCGGGCGCGGTGGGCTACTTCGCCTATGACGTGGTGCGCCAGCTGGAGAAGATCGGGGAGAACAGCACGAACGATTTGCGCGTCCCCGACTGCGCCCTGATGTTTTTCGACCGGCTGCTAGCCTTCGATCATCTGCGGCACCAGATTCACATCATTGCCGCCGCCGATGTGGGCGGGGAGAGCCCGCGGAAAGCCTACACGCGGGCGCTCAGCGACATTGCCGCCATCGAGAAGAAACTGTCTGCCGGACTGCGGCGGCTGAGCCCGGGTGAGGTTCGCCGCTTCTCCGGAGGTGTGAAGGTGCGGCACCGCACCAGCCGCGCCGATTACATGCGTGGGGTGGAGCGCATGAAGGAATACATCGCGGCGGGAGATATTTTTCAGGCGGTGCTGTCGCAACGGCTGGAATTCGAGCCCGGCGCCGCCCCCTTCGACCTTTACCGCGCCCTGCGCACCGTCAATCCGTCGCCTTACATGTATTTTCTGCGCCTGCGCGAATTGGGAGCGGCACCCAGGCGGAATCAGGGCGAAACGCTGCAAATCCTGGGTTCGTCTCCGGAGATGCTGGTGCGGGTGAGCGGGCGGCGGCTGGAATACCGGCCCATTGCCGGAACCCACCCGCGGGGCCGCGATGAGGCCCAGGACCAGGGCCTGGAAAAACAGATGCGCGGGGACGAGAAGGAGCGCGCCGAACATGTCATGCTGGTGGACCTGGGGCGCAACGACATCGGCCGGGTAAGCGAATATGGCTCGGTTTCGGTGCCCAAGCTGATGTACGTGGAGCGCTACTCGCACGTGATGCACCTGGTATCGGCCATTGAAGGAAAGCTGCGGCCGGAACTGGACGCCATTGATGCGCTGGCCGCATGTTTCCCCGCTGGAACGCTGACGGGCGCGCCCAAAGTGCGGGCCATGCAGATCATCGAAGAGCTGGAACCGGTGCGGCGGGGCGTGTATGGCGGGGCGGTACTGTACGCGGACTTCGCCGG
>DATGGJ010000029.1:0-2546 GCA_035308585.1 Terriglobales bacterium | reverse complement strand
GCCCTGGCCATGGAATGCGGCGTGCCCGACCGCGTTTGCCACATCATCGCCGCTCACGCCGCCGAGGGCGACCTGGTCAAGCGCAGCACCGAGGCCTACATCGTGCACCATGCCGATTTCATGGCCTATTTGCCGTTCAAGAATTTGCAGAAATAGCTGGCAGCAATTAGCACTTGGCATTCAGCCCGTGAACCGAAGAGGACCAACCAAACAACTGACCACTGGCCGCTAACCACTGACTATGGCTACTGCTCAAACCGCCAAACCGACCGTTACCGCCGAAATGTCTCGCTGGGCCGCCGAACTGAAATTCGCCCAGCTTTCCAAAGACGCCGTCTACCAGGCCAAGCGCTTTCTGCTGGATTCTCTCGGATGCGCTCTGGGCGGCTACCAGCAGCACGACGTCAAGCTCGCGCTGCAGGTGCTGGGCGAGACCGCCGGCTCCGGTCCTGCCACCGTCATCGGCACGGGCACGAAGGTGGATGCGGTCTCCGCCTCCCTGGCCAACGCGCTCATGATCCGCTGCATGGATTACAACGATATCTACTGGAAGCAGGATCCCTCGCATCCTTCCGACATTTTTCCCGCGGCGCTGGCCTGCTGCGAGCGCGCCAGGAGCGACGGCCGGGAATTGATTGTCGGCCTGGTGCTGGGCCATGAATTTGAATGCCGCTTCTGCGAGGCCGCCATCCCCGGCATTCGCGAGCGCGGCTGGCACCACGCCACATTGACGGCATTCGTTTCGCCCATTGTCGCCGGTCGCGCCCTGCGCCTCGGCTGGGAGCAGATCCAGCACGCCATGGGCATTTCCGGCAGCCGCCACGCCACCCTGGGCGCGGTTACCGCCGGCAACCTCACCATGATGAAGAACACGGTTGACCCCCTGGCGACGCAGAGCGGCGTGCTGGCGGCGCTGCTGGCGGAGAAGGGCTACACCGGCCCCGAGCACGTGGTGGACGGCAAGGAAGGGTTGGCGCACTGCTTTGGCCGGGAGTGGAGGCTGAGCGTGCTCACGGACGGCCTGGGCGATTCCTGGCGCATCACGCAATGCGGGATGAAGGCGTTTCCCACCGAGGCGCTCACCCATACGCCCATTTCGGCGGTGCTCGACCTGGTGCGCGAGCACGACCTCAAGCCGGAGCAGGTGGCGAAGATTCGCATTCGCTCGCTGGCCCGCGCGGCCGACATTCTTTCCGACCCCAGCAAATACGATCCCCGCAGCAAGGAGACTGCCGACCACTCGCTGCCTTACGTGATTGCCGCCGCGCTGGTGGACCGCCAGGTTACGCCTCTGCAGTTCACGACGGAGAAGATCATGGATGCGGGGATTCGCGCCCAACTGCGCAAAGTCGAGGTGGTGGGCGACCCGGAGATTGAGCAGGTATTTCCGGCGCTGCAGCGCGTGATTGTGAGCATTCGAACGACAGGGGGAAAGGAATTCAGCAGACAGCTTGATTTTCCCAAGGGCGACCCGCGCAACCCGCTCTCCGACCGCGAGATCGAAGAGAAGTTTGCGGCGCTGGCCGAGGGCGTGCTGTCGAAGAGCGCGCAACAGAAAGTTAAAGACGCGGTGTGGAAGCTGGAGAAGTTGCGCTCGGTGAGCGACCTGATGCGCCTGCTGAAAGCCGATGTGGGCAAAGGCAGCGGGATGATTCTTCGCAGCGCGGGACAATCGCGGGGAAAGCGGCGCCTTGGCTGATGTGTTGCTCGTCACAGCAGGAAGGCTCTACCGTAGGTCATCCTGAGTGAGGATCGTCATACAGATGCGCTTCCGAGTCGAAGGATCTTGGGCCTCGAATTATTCAGCAATCAGTTGCAGTGAAGCGCAAGGTCCTTCGGCCTCGGTCAGGATGACTGGCGAAGAATTTATTGCTGACAAGAAGAAAATCTGTCGGCAATGCGAGATTTCTTATGCCGCAAACAATAGTTGAAAAAATCGCCCAAACCCACCTGGCAGACGGGCCCAGGCGCCCGCTGCGCGCGGGTGACTTTGTTTCCATCCGCCCGCATCACATCATGACCCATGACAACACCTCCGCGGTCATGAAGAAATTCCAGGGTATTGGCGCGAAGAAAATTTACGATCCGCGCCAGCCGGTGTTCGCGCTCGACCACGACATTCAGAACCAGAGCGAAGACAACCAGAAGAAGTACCGCGCTATCGAGGCCTTCGCCGGACAGCAGGATGTGGATTTCTATCCCGCCGGCTCCGGCATCGGCCACCAGATCATGGTGGAAAAGGGATATGTCGTGCCCGGATCTTTCGTGGTGGCCAGCGACTCGCACTCCAACATGTATGGCGCGCTGGCGGCCGTGGGCACGCCCGTGGTGCGCACCGACGCCGCCGCGGTCTGGGCCACGGGCGAGTTCTGGTGGCAGATTCCGCGCAGCGTGCAGGTGGTGCTGGAAGGCCGCCTGCCCGCCGGCGCCACCGGCAAGGACGTAATCATCGCCCTGTGCGGGCTCTACAATCACGACGAGGTGCTGAATGCCGCGGTGGAGTTCAGCGGCCCCGGCGTGGCCAGCCTCTCCATGGACGCGCGCTT
>DATGGJ010000028.1:0-2724 GCA_035308585.1 Terriglobales bacterium | reverse complement strand
GGCGGCCGCATCCGGCTGCGCAGCCGGGTCACTCCGGGCAGGAGTGGGACGGTGTTTTCCGTTTTCCTGCCGGCGAATGGTGCAGAAGCGCGCGAGGATCAAAGTGGCCGCGTGCTGGAGGAAGCGGTTTAAAAATCAGTGAAGATTCAAGATGAGGAATGATGGCTGTAAAGCCCTCCTCACCTCCTGACACGCGGCCCGGGCGCGGGGGATTTCTAATCCTCAATCGTCAATTGTTAATGGTTAGTTAATCCAGGTCGCGCCAGTTGGGGCCGGCGCCGATCCCCACCAATAAAGGCACGCTAAGCGGGTGAACGGCCTCCATTTTGTCGCGCACCAGTTCGCGCATAGTTTCCACCTCTGCCTGCGGCACCTCAAACACCAGTTCATCGTGAACCTGCAGCAGCATGCGCGATTTGAGCCCCCGCCGGCGCAGCTCTTCATCAATGGAAATCATGGCCAGCTTGATGAGGTCGGCGGCCGTGCCCTGCAGCGGCGTGTTCACTGCGGTGCGCTCGGCAAAGCCGCGCATGTTGGCGTTCTTGCTGTTGATGTCAGGGATGGGGCGGATGCGCCCGAACAATGTTTTGACGCGCTGCTCGCGCCGCGCCACCTCCAGCGTGCTATCCCGGTAAGTGCGCACGCCTTTGTACTTTTCGAAGTAGGCGTCAATGAAGTGCTTTGCCTCGCCCTTCTCGATGCCGAGCTGCTGCGAGAGGCCGAAGGGCGAGAGGCCGTAGACGATGCCGAAGTTCACCGCCTTGGCGCGGCGGCGGTGCTCAGGCGTGATCATCATGGGCGGCACGCCGAAGACCTCCTGCGCGGTGAGGGAGTGAATGTCGTCGCCGCGGCGGAAGGCTTCGCTGAGCAGCGGGTCGCCGGAGAAGTGCGCCAGCAGGCGCAGTTCAATCTGCGAGTAATCGGCGGCCAGCAGCACGTGCCCGGCTTCGGCCACGAAGGCGGCACGGATCTCGCGTCCCAGCTCGGTGCGGATGGGAATGTTCTGCAGGTTGGGATTGGCGGAAGAGAGGCGCCCCGTGGCCGTGCCCGTCTGGCCAAAGGTGGTATGCAGGCGCTGGGTGCAGGAGTTGAGCAGCGCCGGCAGCGCGTCCACGTAGGTGGACTTCAGCTTGGTAAGCTGGCGGTAATCGAGCACCAGGCGGGGCACATCGTGGGTGAGCGCCAATCCCTCCAGCACGTCCACCGCGGTGGAGACAGTCTTGCCTTTGCCATATTTGACCGGCTTGGGCAGGTTCAGCTTGTTGAAGAGCACATCGCCCAGCTGCTTGGGGGAATTGATGTTGAACTCGAAGCCGGCCAGCTCCCAGATTTCCTTTTCCTTGGCGCGGCAATCGCGCTCCAGGCGGGTGGACATTTCAGCCAGCGCGTCGCAATCAATTTTTACACCGGCTTGCTCCATGCGGGCCAGCACCGGAACCAGGGGCAGGTCAATCTGCTCGTACACCGGCATCAGTCCAGCTTCCTGCGCTTCCTGTCGCAGCGCCTGGGCCAGGCGTCCGGTCAGATCGGCAGCTTCGGCCAAGCCTCCTGAAACCTTCATATTGAAGCGCCTTAAGGCCACGTCCGCCAGGCGATGTGAGCTGTAGGTGGGGTCGAGCAGATAGGAATAGAGCATGGGCTCGTCGCGCACACCGGCCAGCACATGGCTGCCGGCTTCGAGCGCATGCAGGGCCGCTTTGTAATCGTGAACCGCTTTGGGCAGGCCGGGATCGGCCAGGGCCTGCAAAAGCGCCTGCTCCGCCGGCCCGCCATCCAGAGAAACTGTTGCTGCCTTGCCCGGCTGCGCGGAAATAGCCGCTTTATGATCCGGCGTGGCAGCTGCCGCAGGAGCGGCGTTGAAGTCCAGCGTTCCGGTTTCGCTCTCCTCCACTTCCGGCTCTTCTTGGGGAACATCGGCCGGTTCACGCGTGGCCAGAGCCACGGCCAGCACGCCATTCTTTTTGACTGCCTTCACGATCGCCTGCACGTCAGCCGTCGTTTTCGCCTCGGTGTACTCGGTTTCCGCGACCTCCACGCCGGAAATGAAATCCTTCAGCAGGGTGGTGAATTCGAGCTCGGTAAACAGCTTGCGGCAAGCTTCGGCATCCGGCTCCTGGGCGCGCATGGGCTCAACTTCCAGGGTTACCGGCACGTTGGTCTCTATGGTGGCAAGTTCTTTGCTCTTTAGAACGGCCTCGCGGTTGTGCTGCAGGGATTCGCGGTAGGTCTTCTTCTCCACTTCGGCGGCATGCTCCAGCGCGGCTTCCACTGTGCCAAAGCGGCGTATCAGCTCCACCGAGCCTTTGTCGCCAATGCCAGGCGCGCCGGGAATGTTGTCAATGCTGTCACCGCGCAGGGCCATCACGTCCACCACCCTCTCCGGCGGAACGCCCAGCACTTCTTCCACCTTGGCGCGGTCGCAGATGAGGTTGTCCTTGGGCGGGTTGAGGACGCAGATTTTGTCATCCACCAGTTGCAGCATATCCTTGTCGCTCGAGACGACGTAGACAGGATAGGACTGCGCCGCGGCCTGCCGCGCCAGGGTGCCAATCACGTCATCGGCCTCGAAACCTGGCATTTCCAGGATGGGGATGCGGTAGGCCTCCAGCGCGCGCCGAATGTAGGGCAACTGCTGCGCCAGGTCGCCCGGCATCTCCGCCCGGGTAGCCTTGTAGCCGGCGTAGGCCTGCTCCTGCCAGGTCTGGGTCTTGGAATCGAAGCGGC
>DATGGJ010000027.1:0-3009 GCA_035308585.1 Terriglobales bacterium | reverse complement strand
ATCCAGCAGTAGCAGGCGCGGACGGTTGACCAGGGCGCGGGCCAGAGCCACGCGCTGCTGCTGGCCGCCGCTGATTTTTGCCGGCTTGGAAGCGGCGAAGGCGGTCATCTTCACCATGGCCAGCGCTCCGTCCACGCGCTTTTCAACGTCACTGGCTGCGACCTTTTGCACGCGCAAGCCGTAAGCTACGTTGTCGCGCACTGAAAGGTGAGGGAAGAGGGCATAGCTCTGGAAGACGGTGTTGACGCGGCGGCGATAGGGCGGCAGCGGGTCGAGGCGCTCGCCGGCCATCCAGATTTCGCCGGAGTCGGCGTGCTCGAAACCGGCGATGAGGCGCAGAAGCGTGGTCTTGCCGGAGCCGCTTTCGCCCAGAATAGTGAGGAATTCGCCTTCGTCCACGTGCAGGGAAATGGCGCGCAGCACGGGGAGCTTGCCGAAACTCTTGGCGACCTGGCGGATAGAGAGCAGGATCGCGGCGGCAGCACGCGCATCTGTGGCGGGCGAGTTCATGACGACGGGAGTAGCGCCATGGTTCCGGCGGCTGTCACGCAGGCGTCCCGCCCGCGATTCGGGCCGGCAAGATGCCGGCGCTACATTACTGCGCGGCTTTCACCTCATTCCAGATTTCGTTGTACTTGGCGCGGCGGGGAACATTCTGCCAGAAATAAATGCGCTTCTGGTAGGCGTCCACATCATCCAGGTGCAGATTCTTCTTCTCATCCGCGGTCATGAACTGTGCCGCCTGCGGGTTGGCCGGGATGTAGCCGGTTACGTCGGCGACCTTCTTCTGGGTTTTAGCCTCGATCATGAATTCCAGGAACTTGTAGGCCAGATCCTTGTTATCGCTGGCGGAAGTGATCATGAGGTGGTCAATCCAGCCGGTGGTGTTCTCCCGGGGGATGGTCTCGCCAATGGGGAAGTTTGCCTTGCGCAGCTGGTTGGTCATGAGCGGCCAGCCCATGGCGGCGACAATTTCGTGATTCTGAAACAAATTGGTAAGCTCCCCGCCGGTGGACCAGATCTTGCGGATATTGGGCTTCAGCGCCAGCAGCTTGGCCTTGACCGCATCCAGTTCCTGGTCGCTGAGGTTGTAGAGGTGGCTGGGGTCGGGCTTGTCGTAGCCCAGCACCTGCGCCGCCATGTACAGGGTGGAAAGTTCGTCCCACACCGAAAGCTGGTTGCGATATTTAGCATCCCAGAAGACACTCCAGCTTTCAGGCGGCTGCTTGAAGGCGGTGGTGTCATAGAGCAGCGGGTTGGGGCCCCAGGTGAAGGGCACGCCATAGACGTTGCCGTTGGCCTTTACCAGGGGCATGGAAGTGAGCTTCGGCGAAAGCTGCGCGTAGCTGGGAATGCGGGAAAGGTCGAGGGGCGCAGCCAGGCCGGAGGTGGCGATCATGGTGGCCACATCGCTGGAGGGAGAAATCACGTCGTAGGTGCTGGCGCTGCCCCCGCGCAGCTTGGCCACCAATTCGTCGTCCGAGCCCATGTAGGAGGCGGAAACCTTGCAGTGGCATTGCTGCTCGAAATCATGGACGTAGGAGGAGTCGGCGTAGCCTTCCCAGACCAGCAGGTTGAGGGTGGGCTCTCTATGGGAGCAGGCGGAAAGGAGAAGGATCAGCGGGACTAATACTGCCAGCATCAGTAGGCGAAAGCGAGACAGCCTCGCGACAGCCGGTGGGACGCCGGCGCTACGCACACCCGGCGAGATGCCGGCGCAACGGATGCTGGTCATTTCGCACCTGCCGCCGCCGGGCCAGCAAAGTCTGGAGCCCGGTAAACGACCTTCCCGCCCACCATGGTCAGCAGCACCATGGTCTTGTCGGTCTGATTGGCGGGAATCTTGAACAGATCCTGATTGAGAACAATCAAGTCGGCAACCTTGCCCGGCTCCAGCGAGCCTTCGGTTTTTTCGCGGTGACCGGCGTACGCGGCGCCGAGAGTATAGCCTGCGATCACCTGCGGCAGGGTGATGCGCTCAGTGGGAACGAAGCCGCCCGCAGGGGTGCCTTCAGCGGTTTCACGCGTGAGCGCGGTTTGCACGCCGGGCCAGGGGCTCAAAGTGACCACGGGCCAGTCGCTGCCGAAGGCCAGGTGTCCGCCGGAGGCGGCGATGCTGTGCCACACCCAGGCGCGTGTGGTGCGCTCGGGGCCGATATTGGGGGACCATACCTTCAGCGTATCGGCATCGGGATAGGCGTGCAGCGGCTGCATGCTGGCGATGACGCCCAACTGGCCGAAGCGCGGGATATCCGCTGCGCTGATGGTCTCGATGTGCTCGATGCGGTCGCGCAGGTCCCTAGCCGCGCTGCTCCGATACGAACTCTCGTAAGCATCCAGCGCCAGGCGTACGGAGCGATCGCCGATGGCATGGGTAAAAATCTGGAACCCGCGGCCATTGAGTTCCGCCACCGCCTGCTTGTATTTGGCCGGATCCCAGAACAGCTTGCCGCTCTGGCTGGGATCGTCGGTGTAGGGCTGCAGCATGGCGGCGGTGTGCGATTCGACCACGCCATCCAAAAAGAACTTCACCGCGCCGCCGGAGATCCATGCGTCGTGATACTTGGCCCGCGCGTTTTCGAGCCTGTTGGTTTCGGCGGTGGTTAATTCCGGCGGGCGAACAATATCGCTGACGTAAAAGCGCACCGTGAGCTGACCCTGCTGGCGCAGCTCATCGAGCAGGCCAAGATATTCGAAATCGCCTCCGGCGCTGTGCACGCGCACCAAGCCGGCCTTGTTGGCCGCGGCCATTCCCTGGCGCAGGGCCTGCAGACGCTCTTCGCGCGTAGGCTGGGGAACCACGCGCTGTACCAGTTCAGCCGCCGCATCCTCCTTCAGAGCGCCAGTGGGCTCGCCCTGGGCATCGTGGACAATTTTGCCGGTGGGCGGGTCGGGGGTGTTGCGGGTGATGCCGGCAGCCTGCAGCGCCTTGCTGTTGGCCCAGTAGGTGTGGCCGTCGTAGCCCTCCAGCAATACCGGGCGGTCCGGGACCACCTCATCCAGATATTT
>DATGGJ010000026.1:0-5783 GCA_035308585.1 Terriglobales bacterium | reverse complement strand
TTCGCACAGACATGAGTCTTGGAAGTCAGCCGCGGCTCGCGAGTAGCTTGTGCCATTTTACACAAATTCAGGTCGTGTCACGAATGTTACAGAAATGTAACCAGCAAATCAGGTTACGTCCGGCGGTGACCGAGTGCGGCTGAAGCGCAAATCCTGCCCGGTCCACAGTAGATCCGCATACTGCGGGCGGCTCTTCGCACCATCACGCCGGACAGCAATTGGATTCCCGGCTCCTCGGCCTGCGCTGTGTCGCTTCCGCTCTCCAAGTAGGACTTTGTTTCCATAGCCAACGAGTTAGACGCGGGAGAATGGAATCCGTTAAGCCGCGGCGTCCATTTCCGCACACCGCTGTCCAAAAACGGACAGTCAACCTTCCCGGTTAACAACATAGAACTTGCTCATAATCAGCGGCTTAGCTGGAAAATGCGGCATGGCCTGCCGCTTGCCATTAGACTCCGGGCGGCGAGTCCACACTGTTCTGCGCCGTAAGGCTTGGCGCCCGAGGATCTTCGCATGTTCTGGCAGGAATTGCGCTTTGGCATGCGGCGCCTGGCCAAGGCGCCGGCATTCACCATTGTGGCCGTGCTCACGCTGGCTCTGGGCATAGCCGCCAACACTGCCATCTTCAGCGTGATTAACGGGCTATTTTTCCACCCCGCGGGAGTTTCCGATCCGGGACGGCTGCTGGCCATCCGCGTTCGATACGACAAGCTCAACCTGAAGAGCATCGAAGTGTCGCTTCCCGACTTTGTCAACGTGCGCGATAGCAAGCAAATCTTCTCCTCGGCCGCGGTAGTGATAGCTGCCGACTACAACTACGTGGGCAATGGCATGCCCGAGCGGCTGCTGGGAGCCAACGTTTCGTGGCAGTGGTTCCAGACGTTCGGCGTGCGCCCTTTGCTGGGCCGCGATTTTCGACCGGAAGAAGACCAGCCTGGAGCCAACCACGAAGTGATTCTTTCCTATGAGACTTGGCAGCGGGTGTTTGGCGGCGATCCCGCCATCGTGAACCAGAGTATTCAGCTCAACTCGCAAGCCTACAAGGTAGTCGGAGTTATGGCAGAAGGATTCGACTGGCCTGACCGGGCGCAAATCTGGGTGCCGATGGGGCTGGCGCCCGCGAAATACAGCCCGGAGAACCGCTTCAACGAAGCCTACTTCGCGGTGGCGCGGGTAAAACCGGGTGTGGCAGTGGAGCAGGCGGAAGCCTTCGTGAAGGTGCTGGCGCAGCAGTCGGTGGAACCCGGCCAGGCCGCGGCCTACGCCAAGGATGCCCAATGGGGCATGTTTGGGCTGCCCCTTATCGAATTCATCTACGGCGACCTGCGTACCCCGATGCTGGTGCTGTTGGGCGCGGTGGGATTCGTGCTGCTCATCACCTGCGCCAATGTCGCCGGTCTGATGCTGGCGCGCGCTTCCGGACGCGCCAAGGAGCTGGCTATCCGTTCCGCGCTGGGGGCCCGCACCTCGCACCTGGTGCGGCAAACCATGGCTGACAGCCTGCTCATGTCGGCGGGAGGCAGCGTGCTCGGCCTGGGACTGGCGTTTGGGGCGGTAAACGCGCTGCGCGGGCTTGCTCCGGACAGCACTATCCGCAACGCCGCTATCCCCATGGACGTTAATGTTCTTCTGTTCACACTCGGGGTGGCCGTGCTGGCCGCCATCCTATTCGGGGTGGCGCCGGCATGGCAGCTTTCGCGAGCGGCCGATTTCGAATTCCTGCAGGAAGGCGGGCGCTCCAACAGCGGGGGACGGCGGCGGCAGCGGCTGCGTTCGGCCCTGGTTGTGTCGGAAGTGGGGCTGGCGCTGGTGCTGCTGGTGGGCGCAGGCTTGTTTCTGAGAAGCCTGCAGCGCATGCAGGAAGTGAATCCGGGATTCGAGCCCTTAGGGCTCATGAGCGCGCAGGTTTCGCTTTCTCCAGCGGCCTACAAAGACCAAGGCCGCCAGATCGCATTTTTCCAGCAGGTGACCGATCGCCTTGCTCGCGCTCCGGGGGTACAAAACGCTGCCGCCGTAGACGGATTGCCGTTTTCTGATAGCGGCGATGCATCGTCGTTTGAGATTGAGGGGCGGCCGGTAACGCCCGGCGACCCCGGACCGCACAGCAATATAGAGCGGGTCACGCCGGGGTACTTTTCCACCATGCACATTCCCTTCCTAACCGGACGCGATTTCAGCCGGCTGGACAGGCAGGGAAGCCCGGTGGTGGTCATCATTGACGCCAATTTGGCGCGGCAGTATTGGCCCAGCCAGAACCCGGTGGGGCAACGCATTCGCTACAACAGCCTCAGCACGGGCAGCACATGGGCAACTATTGTGGGCGTGGTGGCGCATTGCAAACGTTCGGCCCTGGTGGGAGAGTCGGACAAGGGCATGCGCTATTACTCGCTGCTGCAGACGGGAGCGTCCGGCGGCTTTCTGGTGGCGCGCACCAGCGCCGACCCCGCGGCCCTGGCCAGCACTCTACGCCAGACAGTGAAAGATGTGGAGCCCAGCCAGGCGGCGACCTATGACCTGCAGAGCATGGAGCAGCGGGTGGCGGACTCGCTGGGGCCGCGGCGCTTCGCGGTCACCCTGCTAAGCGTATTTGCCGGCATGGCTTTGTTCCTGGCCGCGCTGGGACTCTACGGCGTCATCAGCTATTCCGTGGCCCTGCGGACTCAGGAGATCGGCATCCGCATGGCCCTGGGGGCGCGCCGCCTGGAAGTGCTGCGCATGGTTGTGGGGCAAGGCATGCGGCTGGTCGCCGCCGGAATAAGTGTCGGACTGGTAGTGGCGTTTGCCTTCGCGGAGGCGCTCTCCAGCCAGTTATTCGAGGTGAGCGCCTTCGACCCGGTCACACTTCTGGCCATGGTGCTGGTGATGGCGGCAGTGGCGGTGCTGGCCAGCTACATTCCCGCACGGCGCGCCGCCAATGTGGACCCCATTGTGGCGCTACGGTACGAGTAATGAAGCCGGCGAGCCTCGGGCTAACGGCGCTCGTCTTGCCCGGGGCAAAGCCGCTCCCAGAGGATTATGCGGCTTCCTTGTCCAACAGCTTGCCCAGGGCGGCAAACAATTCCAGTGAGCTGAAAGGCTTGTAGAGCACGGTTTCGGAGGCGTCTACCGGATCCGCGGAAGCAATGGTGTCTTTGTCGTATCCGGTCATGAACAAGACCCTTAAGTCCGGGCGATTGCGCAGGAGGTGGCGTGCCAGTTCCCGCCCGCTCATGCCGGGCATGACCACGTCAGCTACCAGCAGATGAATGGGCCCTTTGTGCTGGTCACTGAGGAGAAGGGCCTCATTGGCGTTGGAAGCCGCCAAAACGGAATAGCCGACACCGCGCAGATCCCTGGCCACGGCGTTACGTACAACATCCGTGTCGTCCACCACCAGCACGGTGCGTTCGGCATGAAGGTGGGGGAAATCGAAGCCGGGAGCCATCTCCGCCGGGGGCTCGGCTTGCGTCGCGCTGCCTTGCAGCAGTGGCAGGTACACCCGCACCGTGGTGCCGCGTCCCCGGGTGGAACGCACTGAGATGTGGCCTTCGCTCTGAGTCACAATGCCATAGCAGATGGGCAATCCCAGGCCAGCCGCCGTGGCGGCTTGTTTGGTGGTGAAAAAGGGCTCAAACAAGTGTGACAGCGTTTCCGCGTCCATGCCGGCGCCGCTGTCGCTTACCTCGAGCACCACGTAGCGGCCGGGTTTAGGTATCGAACTGAAGCGTTCGGCGTTGGGAATGTCTTTGAGGTCAAAGTTCTCCGTCCGGATGCCGATTCGGCCCCCCTGGGGCATGGCGTCCCGGGCATTGAGCATCAGGTTGAGAATCACTTGTTGCAGCTGCACCGGATCACTCTGCACCCGGCCTAAATCGCTTTGCAGCTTAAGCTCAATGTGGATGTTTTCGCCTCCCAGGCGATCGAGCAGATCCCGGGTGACGATCACCACGTCATTCAGGTTGAGGGATTGGGGCTGGAATCCCTGGCGGCGGCTGAAGGTGAGCAGGCGGCGCGTAACTGAGGCGGCGCTTAGGGCTGCGTTCAAGGCCTGGTCCAGGTAATCCATAAGGGCATAGTCCCTTGGTCCGAGTTGCCGCAGAGCTTGCTCGATGTTCAGAGTGATGCCCAGCAGAAAATTATTGAAGTCGTGAGCGATGCCGCCGGCCAAGCGCCCTACCGCCTCCAACTTTTGTACCTGCCGAAGGCGTTCCTCACTATGGCGCAGGCCCTGCTCCGCGAGTTTGCGCTCGGTGACGTCGTGCGCCAGGCCGCGCACAACCGGTGCGGGAACGCCTTTGGTACGCAAGGAATTGTGGTATTCCCACACCCGGCGTTCACCCGTGCGGGTGAGGAGGCACAGATGGCCTTCGGCAGCCCCGTCCCTGCGGATTTTGGCGACGTAGTCTCCGAATTGGCCGCGAAATTCCGGGGCGATGAGTTCGGGCAGGGACAAGCGCAGCAGTTCCTCGACTGAATACCCTAGTATGCGCGCGGGAGCGGGATTGACCGAAAGTAGCCTGCCTTGCAAGTCGTGAGTGCACAGAAGATCCTGGCTGCTTTCCACCAGGTCGCGGTAGCGGTCTTCGCTCTCTCGCAGGGCGGCCTCGACGCGCCGCCGCTCCTGGATTTCTGCCTGCAACAATTCATTGTTGGCCGTTAGCGCGCGACTCTGATTGTTGCTTTCCCATAATGCATTCTCGGTGCGCTCATGTTCCTCGATTACCAGCAGCACCATACCCAGGCAGATGCCACAGAGGCTCGCAATATCGAGGAAATAAAGCAGCGAATGACCAGTCAGCACTGCGCCGAAGGACTGAAGAGTGGCCGGCGTGCTCAGGTGGAGCAGCAAGCGGCGGAGATAAATTTCGAGGTAGACCAACCGATCGATGGTACCCAGCAGGCAAAAAGTGGCCATTATGGCACTGGCCCGGGAGTGGCTCTGTGACCATTGGCGGGCGAACACGTAGGTGCAGAACAACAAGGCTCCAGCCAGACCCAGCATGCGGGGGATGAAATGCGCGGCCTCGCTGACGGCTGTCTGTTCCCGCCAGAAGAAAGCTATTACAAAAACCAGGACGGCAGCTGCCGCGGCCAGTCCCATGCTTAGCGCCACCAATTTCTTTCGCGGGGCGCCGGCCCGCTGCCAAGACCACGCTCCCAGCATCAAAAGCGGAACCTGCAGGAAACCCGCAAGCAGCACAATCAGCGACAGGCTGGCGCTGAGCAGCGTCCACGGCGAAAGTTGCAGGAGCTGAATCCGGAGCACGAGAAATATCCCGCAGCTGGTCCAGGCCCACGCCCACCAGCGAAAGAACTGCTGCCGGGGCAGGTGAAGGCATAGCGCCCACAACAGGAGCACCAGGAATAACGTGAGCAGCAGTTGCAGCCGGACGTAGAGCTCAGTTAGCTCCATCAGGATTGTCATGGGTCGGCGAATTCGCCGGCTCCAGGTGCTGACTTCTGCTTGTTAGCATGGTCCCGTAGAAGGGGCGGAACGGTGATGCATGTCACAGCATTATGTGACGTGGGGCTTTACATCCACGACCACGGTCTGTCGCCATAGAGGATGACTATTGCTGGTTCCTCTGTGCGGCTGGGGAGGCTTGGCCGGAGCTGCGCCGATCCCGCCGGTTGGGAACCAGCGCGCTGGGTCCGGGCGGCGGTGCGCCTGGCCGGCTTGCGGCTCGTCACCCTGGGCTCCAGTTTCCCCGGGATGAAACGAGAGCGAAAGGGCACGGCGCCAGGGCATAGGGAGCCGGCAAGGACGGTGGCCAGGGAGATAAGGGCCAAAAGACTGGTCATGG
>DATGGJ010000025.1:0-1574 GCA_035308585.1 Terriglobales bacterium | reverse complement strand
CGCCCATGCTCATCAACTTCGACCGCAGCATCGTGGCCCCGGCCGGCAACGGAGTGCTGCAGTACACCCGCACCGGCTTGGGACACGGAACCTGCACCCTGACCTGCCACGGCCAGGAGCACCGGGGCCTGGCGTACTGAGCACCAGACGACGAAAGTGCCGGACTGTGTTCGAAAAACTTCCCCAGCGTGCGCCGCATCACTCCGCGCGGTGACACCACTCACGGCACCAGCTCCGGCCGCGGGCGAACATGCCAACAAGGGTGTGCACACCCGAGTTTTTCGTTCAGGCCGGCGTACGCAATGGTTTGTTGAGGCAGGTGCGGCATGGGGCAGATGCTTCGGTCGTGGAAAGAAATTGCCCGCCACATGGGCGCCAGCGTGCGCACCGTCCAGCGCTGGGAGAGTGAGCTGCGCCTGCCGGTGCGCCGCATCGAGGCCCGACGCGGAGCCGTGGTTTTCGCTTTCCCCTCGGAACTGGACAGCTGGGTGCGGGTGCGCAGCGATACCCAGGCGCGTCTGGTCGAGGACAGCTACTTCCGCAACGTTTTCATGGACTCCCAGTTTCCCAGCCTGGTGGTGGATGATACGCCCCGCATTCTGGCCGCCAATTTCGCAGCTTGCGATCTAACCGGAGCCGGAGGCGAGCAGTTGCTGGGGCAGACGCTGCAGAGTTTTCTGCTCGCCGAAGATGGCGGTGGGCTGCCGCACTGGGCCGGGTTTCTGCAATCCGGCGCCTGCATGGGCCAGGCCAACCTGCAATGCCGGGATGGCCGCGTGCTGGGCATCGAATTTGTGCTCAAGCGCTTCTCCCCCGGTCTGCACGTTTTGTCCGTGCTCTCGGCGCAAAAACCGTGGCAGGGAAAACAGATCTGGTGCCATCCCGTGGAGTCAGACTTTTCCTTTCATGTCCGCACCGGGAGCAGCCCCGGCGGCAAACGGGGCAGCGCAACGTTGCGCTGATTGGCACTTCCTGACGCGCCTGTGTGGGGACAATTCCGTTCATCATGAAACTTGGGTACCCGCCCGCGCCCCCTCCACCTGATTACGCTCACGCTCAACGCGGACGGAGGAAGCACGACTGAAACCGGCGCCCGCCGGTTACAAAAACCCCGCCAAGCAGGAGGTGGCTGCCATGGGAACTCGCGTCCTGATCGCTTCCGACCACCCGCTTACCCGCACCGGCTTGCGGCGAACCCTGCAGTCAGCTCCCGGTTTCGAGGTCGTGGCTGAAGCCGATGCGCCCGGCCCGGTGCGCGAACTGTGCCGAAGATTTTCCGCCGATGTGGTGGTGTTTGAAATCACCGTCCCTGGTGTTTCCGGCCTGCGCACCGCGGCGGCGGTGGCCAAAGCAGCTCTGCCGGCGCGCACCGTGGCAGTGGCCAGCAACGAAAATGTCTATTACGTGCGTTCCCTGCTGGCGGCGGGCGTGGCGGGCTACGTTTTACGCAAGGCCACCCACGAGGAACTGTTTCTGGCTATGCGCCACGCCCGTTCCGGCCTGCGCTATATTGATCCCCGCTTGAGCGATGGCATGGGGGAGGTGCTGCTGCGCGGCGCAATGGAACAAGCGGC
>DATGGJ010000024.1:0-6242 GCA_035308585.1 Terriglobales bacterium | reverse complement strand
CTATGTGCTTGGCCGGCAATACCGGCAGCAGGCCTACGACCGCGCCGGCATTCCCACCGGCATACATCCTTCCCGCGCCACCCTGTACCGCATTGCCGAGCAGATGGACGTGAATTATGCCGTGCTGGGCAGCTACAGCTTCGACGGACAGACGTTCAGCGCCAGAGCGCAAGTATTGGACATGAAGCAGCGCCATCTTTCGCCGGAAGTGGCGGAGACCGGCCCCTTGCCGGCTTTGTTGAACGTACAGAACGCCCTGGCCTGGGACTTGGTGCGCCTCGTGCAGCCGGGTTATGCGGTATCGCGGCAGGATTTCCTGGCAGCCGCCCTGCCCCTTCGCCTGGATGCATTTGAAGACTATATCCGGGGATTGATCGCGCCTACGGAAGCAGACAAGCTGCAGCGCCTGCGCGACGCCCTTCGCCTGAATCCTTCCTACAGCGAAGCCATGCTGCAGTTGGGCAAAACTTATTTTGAAGCCCACGACTACGACGCCGCCGCCAACTGGCTGGGGCGCATTCCGAATACCGATCCGCTGGCCCGCGAGGGCAATTTTTTTCTCGGGCTGGCGGCTTACTACCAGGGCAACTTTCCCCGCGCCCAGGCCGCGTTTCGCTCCCTGCTGGAGGAGTTTCCTCTCATCGAGGTTTACAACAACCTGGGGGTTGTGAGCGCTCGCCTGAACAAGCCCGAGGCCAGCCAGTTCTTTCAGAAAGCGGTGGATGCCGATCCCAGTGACGCAGACTACCGCTTCAACCTGGGGGTGTCTTTGTTTCGCGGCGGCGATATGGCGGGAGCAAGCCGCGAGTTGCGCGAATGCCTGGCCTTGCACCCCGACGACAATGAGGCCAAGGGGTTGCTGGCGGCGATGGCTGCACGAACCACCACTCCCGCCGGGGTCAACCCCAGCAGCGCCGTTACTTCCCCCGCCCCGCCCGCCAAGCTGCCGCTGGAGCGAATCAAGCGAAATTATGACGAAGCGGGTTTTCGCGAGCTGGCGATAGAAATGCAAAATGCCTCCGAATCGCGTTTGGCGAAACTGGATCCACGCTCGCATGCCGCTTACCACGTGCAGCGTGGGCGTGATCTGCTGGCCAAGGGTTCCTCCGCGGATGCGGAGAAGGAACTGCGGGAGGCGGTGACTCTCGATGCCGGCAACGCCCTGGCCCACGCCCTGCTGGCGGAAGCACTGGACCTGAACCACGATCCGGCGGGGGCGCGCAGCGAGTCCGACACCGCTTTGCGGCTTGCCCCGTCGGCCGAGGCTTATGTGGTGCTCGCCACCCTCAATCTGAGAGAGAATAAACAGCAGGCGGCCAGCGATCTGCTGGAACGGGCCTTAAGGCTTGATCCGGGCAACGCCGAGGCGCTGGCGCTGAAGCAGAAGCTGGACGGCAAAGCGACAAGTTTGCCGGCCAGCATGCCGAAGTGAAGTAATGAAGCTTTATTGGCAAAAGCGGCTTGTGCTGATAACCGCGGCTGTGCTGCTCAGCTGCGCCACTGCGTCCTCGGCCCAGGTACTCAAGATTGTCGTCAATGACACCATTCAGCCCATCAGCGACGAGTTCATAGGCCGTGCCCTGAAGAAAGCCGACCAGGAAAAAGACCAGGCGGTGCTGATCGAACTGAACACGCCGGGAGGTCTGGCTGATTCCACGCGCCACATTATCGAAAAAATCGTAGCTTCCCCGGTTCCGGTCATCATCTACGTGACTCCCAGCGGCAGCCGTGCTGCCTCCGCCGGTTTTTTTATTCTGCAGGCGGCAGACGTGGCCGCCATGGCTCCTGGCACCAACATCGGGGCCGCCCATCCCGTCAACCTCATGGGGGGCAAGATGGACGACGTCATGAAGACCAAGGTGGAGAATGACGCGGCGGCGCTGATGCGCTCCATCGTGGCCAAGCGCGGGCGCAACGTGGAGGTGGCGGAGAGCGCAGTGCGGCAGTCCAAGAGCTGGAGCGACGGCGAAGCCCTGCAGCAGCACCTGATTGACTACGTGGCTTCCAGCCAGGGCGATCTGTTCAAACAGCTCGAAGGCAAGCCTATCCGCCGCTTCAACGGGCAAACGGTCACACTGGACCTGGTGAGCAAGCCCGTGCGTCCCTTTGAAATGACGCTCAAGCAGCTCATTCTCAACTACATCATGGACCCCAACATCGCCTTCATTTTGCTGGCGATTGGGGCGCTGGCGCTGTACGCCGAGTTCAACCATCCCGGGGCGGTGATTCCGGGAGTGACTGGGGTGATTTTTATCCTGCTGGCGGCCTTCGCCCTTAACCTGCTGCCCACGCGCTATGCCGCCCTGGTGCTCATTCTGGCGGCTTTCGTGATGTTTGCTCTAGAAGCCAAGTTTGCCACCCACGGCGTGCTCGGCATCGGCGGCATTGCCCTGCTCACCCTGGGAGCCCTGCTACTGGTGGACGGACCTATACCGGAAATGCGGGTGAACCTGCTGACGGCGCTGGCGGTGAGCATTCCTTTGGGGCTGATCACGGTGTTCCTGATGGATATAGCCCTGCGCGCCAGGCGCGGCAAAGTTGTCACCGGAGCGCAGGGTTTGGTGGGCGAAATCGGAACCGCCCACACGCCTCTAACTCCTCAGGGCAAGGTCTTCATTCACGGCGAGCTGTGGGATGCGATGGCTTCCGGCAACATTGATGCCGGCCAAGCGGTGGTGGTGAAGCGTATTGACGGGCTGCGGCTGGAGGTGGAGCCGGTGGAGAGCGTACAGCCGTCGCGGGCGCCGGCATCGCTTTAGTTTCAAGTCTCAACTCTCGGTGCGGTTGAAACTTGGCACGGGAAACTCGAAACTGCTTCCCTCCCCGCACCTTCCCAAGCAACGCCCCGAGCCATTCGGACGCGGCGAAAGCCGCTCTGATTGCTGTAGAATCCGCCTAGAAGCTCCACACGACAAGCTCGGGCATGGCCGAATGGAGGCCAAAACATGATTTCCTTCCCGGTGATCGCAATCATCATCGTTGCCCTGTACCTTCTGAGTTCCATCAAAATCCTGACCGAATACGAGCGCGGCGTCATTTTTCGCCTGGGCCGCCTGTTCGAACGGGCCAAGGGTCCGGGGGTAATCCTGGTGTTCGCGCCCATTGACCGCATGGTGCGCATTTCGCTGCGCCAGGAAGCGCTGGAGGTTCCGCCCCAGGACATCATTACGCGCGACAACGTCACCCTGAAGGTGAATGCCGTGATTTTCCTGCGCGTAATTGACCCCCGGCGCGCGGTGGTGGAAGTTTCCAACTACGTTTACCAGACCTCTCAGTTTGCCCAGACCACATTGCGCTCGGTGCTGGGCGAGGTGGAGTTGGACGAACTGCTGGCGCATCGCGAAAAGATCAACCTGCGGCTGCAGACCATTCTTGACCAGCACACCGATCCCTGGGGCGTGAAAGTGGCCAATGTAGAAGTGAAGCAGGTGGACCTGCCGGAGACCATGCTGCGAGCCATGGCCAAGCAGGCGGAAGCGGAGCGCGAGAAGCGCTCCAAGATCATCCACGCCGAGGGCGAGTTTTCCGCGGCACAGCGCCTGGTGGATGCCGCCCGGCTGCTGGCCGAAGAGCCGGTCAGCGTGCAATTGCGTTATTTGCAAACCCTGACCGAGATCGGGGTGGAGAAGAACACCACCGTGGTCTTCCCTGTTCCGGTGGACGTGTTTAGCGGCATGCACGAGGTACTGGCAAAGGTAGCGGGCGGAGGAGGGGGCGGCGCGGCAAAAGCCGCTGCCACCAGCACACCGTGACAACCTACTGGCTGGACAAGAAGCAGGCACGAGAGACAGGAGAACGGAGTCGTATGGATTCGCGGGACACGGAAATTACCCTGGGCACGGGGCGCATGCTGGTTTTATTTTTCGGGCTGGTGGGTATTTGCGCGTTGTTTTTCGGCTTGGGATACTCGCTGGGAAAGAGTTCCAGCAAGCCTGCCCTTGCCACCGAGGCGCCGCCTGCAAAAACCGAATCGAAGCCAGACAGCAAGCCTAATAACGCAGCCAAGCCCGCCGCCGGCGACCTTACCTTCTATCAGGCAGTCAAGCAGAGCGATACCGACAAGCCGTCTTCCACGCCAGCCAGCAATGATTCCCCGGTGGCTGCCGCCACAGCCGCGGAAGTGGCTCCACAGCCGCTGGTCGGCACCATTGACAGCGGCGGCTACGTGGTGCAAGTGGCTGCGGTTACCAAGAAGGATGACGCGCAGGCGCTGCTCTCAGCCCTCAAGAGGAAGTCCTATCCGGTATTCATTGCCAGTAACGAACCACACGACCGCCTGTATCACGTGCAGGTGGGTCCCTTCGGGAACGTGAAGGACGCCGAATCCGCCCGCGCCAGGCTGGTGGCGGATGGATACAACCCCATCTTGAAAAAGTAATTCAGGAGTCAATCGCCGCGGTTCAGCCAACTTACTTGGCGGTGGCGCCGTAGGAGAGGCGGGCGGTGGCGTTAATCTGCTTGCGCAAGTCTTCAAAAATCTTGGGCGACATGGCCAGGAAAATCTTGACCACTTCCGGATCAAACTGCCGTCCTGACCAGACCTCAATCTCTTTGCGCGCGGCCTCGATGGGTTGTGCCGGCCTATAAGGACGGTCGTTGATGATAGCGTCCAAAGTGTCGGCCACGGCAAATATGCGGGCTCCCAGGGGTATTTCTTCGCCTTTCAGGCGCCGAGGGTAGCCGGTGCCGTCGTATTTCTCCTGGTGCGCATAGACAATTTCCGCCGGCTCCTGCAAATAAGGAATCTTCTTCAACATCTGGTAACCGTGGAAGCAATGCTCGCGCATGATGTCAATCTCCTGCGGATCAAGTTTTGCCGGCTTGCGCAGGATGTTGTCGGGAATGGCCATTTTGCCGATGTCGTGCAGGAAAGCGCCGCGCGCAATGGTGCGCATTTGGTGACTGTCAGCCGGAATCCCCATCTGCCGGGCGATGGCCATGGTAAATGCGGTCACCCGCCGGGAATGGCCTTCGGTTTCCGCATCCTTCATGTCAAGCGCGTCGCCCAGCGCCTCCAGCGTAATGTCGTAGGACTTCTCCAGGTCAAAGTTTAGCCGCTTCAGGTCCTCGTTCATCCGCTCCAGGGTTTGGTTTGCCTCCACCAAGTCCTGATTGGCTTGGCGCAATTGCTGCGTACGCTGCTCCACCAGTCCTTCCAGCCGGGTCTGATAAGCGCGGTTCTCCAGCTTGAGACGGCGATTCTCCAGGGCGCGCCGCGCCGTGGCCAGCAGTTGTTCGCGCTCGAACGGTTTCAGCAGGTAATCGTAGGCGCCATTGCGAATCGCGGTTAGAGCCACGGAAATGTCGTGCACGGCCGTGACCATCACCACCGGCATGTCGGGATATCTTTCTTTGGTGCGCTCGAGCAGGCCAATGCCGTCCAACTCCGCCATCATCAAATCGGAGAGAATCAGTTCGAATTGCCCGCCGGAATCCAGAACGGCCAGCGCCTCTTTGCCGGAAGCGGCTTGCTGGCACTTGTAGCCCGCTGAACCCAGCATCGAGGTCACCACCTCGCGGATGGCCTCTTCGTCGTCAACGACAAGAATGCGCTCTGCTGGCATAAGTCAGCCCGGGGTTTGGGGGAAGCTCATTGTAGCGCAGTTCTGCCGCATAAGAGGTGCAATAACCGGTAGTAACCATGATTCCTTAGGTATTCCGTGCTATATGTGCGGTACCGTTCCCGAATTCGGAAGCGTATTGGGAGGTGCGCCCTGCCGCAAGGCGCTCAGCTCGTGGGCACTACTCTGCCAGCCGAATCCTTCGCGGTACTGGCTTTGCTGGCCGCCAGCCTACTTGTGTTTCGCACCTTCCGGGAGCGCTATTTTCTTGCCTGGATCGTAGGCTGGCTCGCCTATGTGACTTACCGCGTGCCGGTTATCCTCAGTCTGGGGGGAGCCAAGCCGCCCGCAGCGCTGGCTGAAGGCTCGTTTCTCCTGGCGATTTTTCTCTTCTCTGCCGCGGTCCTGATCTACTCCCAGGCGCAGCGGTTGGTATTGCCCAGCGCCGTAGTGGCGGGTCTCGCCGCGGTTACGATCGTAATCCACACTATATGGTGGCCACATTCCACCCTGCTGCCGGAGGTGGCTGCGGGCCTCATCCATCTGATTACGGTGGTCGCTGCCCTGCAGTTACTGCGCTACACCTGGGCGCGTTGGACGACAGGACCCTGGCTTCTGGCTGCCACCCTGGTTCTTCTCCACCCCAAAGATAGTTGGCTGGGAAGCCACTTGTTCCCTGCC
>DATGGJ010000023.1:0-2591 GCA_035308585.1 Terriglobales bacterium | reverse complement strand
TGAAGCCGCATTCTGGCTGGAGTTGTTGGTGGACGCAGAGATATTCCGTCGTCAACAGCTGGACCAATTGCTTGCAGAAGCCAATGAGTTGGTTGCAATTTTTGTGGCATCAAGGCAGACGACAATGAAGCAAGCAGCCGTCGGCGATTCGTAAGTCGTCATTCGTCAATCATCAGGGGTTCATTCATTAGAATTCCGTGTACAATCCTTCGTTCAGCATTCCTTCTTCATAATTCATCAATTCATATGCTTACCGCCTACGCCAAATGGACCGATAATGAGCGCTTCCTCGGCCAGGCCACCAGCGGCCACGCCCTGGTGCTGGATGCGGCCAAGGAGGAAACCGCGCCTAGCCCGATGGAGCTGGTACTAATCGGACTGTGCGGCTGCACGGCGACGGATGTGGTCAACATCCTGCGCAAGAAGCGCGAGCCCTTCACCTCGCTGGAGGTGCGCGCCGAAGCCGAACGCGCGCCCGAACCGCCCACGGTGTACACTTCCATCAAACTTACTTACCGGGTGGGAGGGCAGGTCTCCAGGAAGGGGATGGAGGATGCGGTCCGGCTCTCGAAAGAGAAATACTGCTCGGTTTCAGCCATGCTGCAGAAAACAGCCAAGGTCACCGCCGTCATCGAATACGTCTGAGAATCTTAGGCGAGGTTCTGGTAGTCTCGTAAAACGTTTCATGCGGCTATGAAAACTCCCATCGTGGTATTCACACAGCCTGGCTGACCGCCTTGCCGAACGGTAAAGGCCTACCTCTCGGCGAGAGGTATCGAGTTCGAAGAACGCGACGTCAGCTGCGACCCCAACGCTGTACGCGACCTGGTTGAAACCTACCAAAGCCGTTCCACGCCCACTCTGGTGATCGGGCAGGAAGTGATGATTGGCTTTGACCCGGAGCGCCTCGACGAACTTCTTGCCGGCTAAGGCCCACATCCTGCGCGGCTATGCCTATATTGCGGCGGCCGCGCTGTGCTTCGGCATCTCTGCCACGCTGGGGCGGGCGGCGTTCACCGGGCGCGTGCTGGCAGGCGCGCCGGGGCTGCGCGCCATTGATCCGCTCATTCTGGCGCAGACGCGCACCACCTTTTCCCTGCTGCTGCTGGCGCCCTTCTTGTGGTGGCGGCGCGGGCGAGCGGGCATGGCGCTCCCCCGAGCCGATTTCGTACGCTGTCTGGTGCTGGGCGTGCTGGGCGTGGCCGCCTCCAATTATCTCTATTACTTTGCCATCGAGAAGACGAGCGTGGCCGTGGCCATCATCCTGCAGTACACCGCGCCGGTGTGGGTGCTGCTGTACATGGTGGGACGCGGACGGCAAAGCGCCACCACCCAGCGGGTAAGCTCGGTCGCTCTGGCCGTGGCGGGCAGCGCCCTGGCCATCGGCGCGGTGGGCGGCGGAGGCCTGCATCTGGACGGGTGGGGAGTGGCCGCTGCCCTGGTGGCGGCATTTGCCTTCGCCTTTTACAACGTAGGCGGGCACGATCTGCTCACCCGTCACGACCATTGGCGCATCCTCACGTATGTGCTGCTGGGCGCGGCGCTGTTCTGGTTGGTGGTCAATCCTCCCTGGAAAATTGCGGCGGCGCGCTATAGCTCGGCGGAATGGTTGTTCCTGCTGCTGTTTGCCGTGGTGTCGGTGCTGGTGCCGTATCTGTTTTACTTTGCCGGACTGCGCCATCTGGATGCGACCCGTGCCATCGTCACCAGCTGCCTGGAGCCGGTGTTTTCCATCGTGATTGCGGCGCTGGCGCTGGGAGAGTTGGTGCGGCCGGTGCAGGTGGCGGGAATCGCGCTGGTTCTGCTGGCTACAGTGCTGGTGCAACTGCCCAGCGCAACGGATGCGGAGTCCGCTATTCTCGAACCGATTGAATAGCGGGCTCCGCGGTGCAGACGCAAGGAGGAAGTTTTATTTCAGAGCGAAAGAATGGGCGCTGCGCAGGGCGGCGGTTGCGGGACGCAGCGGCGATACCACTTTCATCTGCTGCCAGTCGTAGGCAAATTCCTTGCCGCAATCCAGGCAGACCACGTAGGTGCCGGTGGCGGCAGCCGCTGCTGACCGCTGTTTTAAAATCCTGCTGCTGATGGGAAAACTGTAATGCTGGTGACGACAACCGAAGAATACATCCCACAGAGCCGAGAACAGATCCCGCAGAACTGAGAACATATCCTACCCCCTGGCCGGGACGCACGAACCACAGTCACTGAGCCCACAGAAGCTTCCAGCTACTTAGATTCAGCCCTGCAGCAAAAGGTTTCGTAATTCGCAACATTGCTCGCAAACCCTTGCAGCACGGGCATGTAGAGGGACCGGCGCAACGCGGATGTTTTGCCTCTAAGTACTTGAATCGTTCACAGGAGTCATCCAGAACGGCTTCAGCCGAGAAGAATCTGGCGTGCACGAAACCCGATAGGACACGCGAAATGCTCCGGCGCTTAAGCGCTTCTGCATGACGCCAGATGGGAAGGAGGCTGGTGAATTACAAGTCCCGCCGGCTGAAGCGGCGGATGGCGAAAAGCAATGCCAGGGCGGTGTACACGCTGGCATAAACGATCATGGTGGAACTGGGCAGGGAAGCGGAAGCGGGGAA
>DATGGJ010000022.1:0-3785 GCA_035308585.1 Terriglobales bacterium | reverse complement strand
CCGCGGCATGAAGGGCAACGTAGCGGGCATTGATCAGGTCGTTACCCAGCGGCAAGTGCGGACCGTGTTTCTCGAGGATGCCAAAAGGCAGCAGACAGGTACCCTGGGCCTGGTGAATGCCGCGGACGAAATCGGGGGCTGTCAACTCTTCCCAGTGCACGGAGAGCTTGGCTTGTGGCCAGGCCAGGGCGGCGCTCAGTGGCAGAATCGCTAATAGCGTTAAACATTTGCGCAGCATCAACATGTCTCCTCCGGCGAACCGCGCATTTTAGCACCGCTGCTGCTAGGCCCGGTCACCCACGGCGCCTGCCATAACACCCCTCGGTTACTACCGTCAGGAATGGTTCCCTCCCGGAAGGGGGTATTATTGATGGCAAGAGGCAATGAGGTCGTGAAGAAGCTGAACTTACTCGTTTCGTTGCCGACCAACGACAACGACTATCAAATCGAGCAGGCCAACTCCGCCCAGGACGCCGCCCGCCGGCTGAACGTGGATGTGCAGATTATTCACGCCGATAACGATGCCATCACTCAAAGTCAGCAGTTGCTCAAGATCATTCAGTCAGCGCCAGCGCAGCGCCCAGATGCGATTATCTTTGAGCCGGCAGGGGGAACGGGTTTGCCGCAGGTGGGTGGCGCCGCTGCCGCGGCCGGCATCGGGTGGATCGTTCTGAACCGGGAGGTGGATTACATCGGCGAATTGCGCAAGCTGGGTAAGGCTCCGGTGTTTTCCATTACCTCCAACCACGAAGAAGTGGGGCGCATCCAGGGGAAACAATTTGCCGCACTTCTGCCGAAGGGTGGCTTTGTCTTGTACATCCAGGGCCCTTCTGGCAGTTCCGCCGCCCAGCAGCGTACTACCGGGATGTATGAAACCAAGCCGTCAAATGTACAAGTGCGAATGTTGAAGGGGAAGTGGACAGAATCCAGTTCCTACCAGGCGGTTTCGTCCTGGCTGCGGCTGTGCACCTCCCGCGAGATGCACATTGACCTGGTGGCCGGGCAGGATGACTCCATGGCGGTGGGGGCGCGCAAGGCCTTTCAGGAGCAAACCAGCACCACCGAACGCCAGCGCTGGCTGAGCCTGCCCTACACCGGTTGCGACGGCTTGCCGCAGACCGGCCAAGCCTGGGTACGCAGCGGGCTGTTGGCTGCCACCGTGGTAATACCTCCCAATACAGGTATGGCGGTGGAGATGTTCGTGCACGCCATCAATGCCGGCGTACAGCCCGCGGAACGCACCTTCACCGTGCCCGACTCTTTTCCGCTACTGGAAACGCTGGCCGGGCAACGCGGTAAATCACAAGGCTTTTCCGGATGATTCAGCAGGATCTGACTGAGCCGGCGGCGCGGCATTGGCCACCGCGCTCATCTGGGCAAAAGCCTTAATGCGAGTCCCGTTTGCCCTGTGGTCTCTTGGAATTAATGTACAGGTGTCGGCGGGCGGAATGCCGCAAATGCGGCAAGAGCCAATCGTCAATCATTCAATCAACAATTAGCTTTTTGTGACCGTCTCGCCGCTCTTCTCGCCGGCGCTGGCCGTGGTGACAGCCGCTTTGGGCTCATCGCGCAGACCTTCCTTGAGCGCCTTGATGCCCTCGCCAATCCCCTTGCCCAATTCAGGCAATTTCTTGGGACCGAAGACAAACAGGGCGATCGCGAAGATCACCAGCAAGTGCATAGGTTGGAAAAGGCCTTCAAACATCTAAACCTCCGCGGGTCAGAACCGGGTAGATACCTCGTTACACGTTACAAGAGGGCAAAGCCGGAGTCAAATGAGGTCGCCACAGGGCCGGGAATTGGGGAGTGGTGTTTCAATTTCTTAGCGGGACGGTGCGGGAGCCGTCTCATTCTCAAATTGAGATCAAGATTCAGCCTCGAGCCGAGCCTAACCTCTTTGTTTCCATCACGGTTCTTTGGCAAAAGAAGTGCCAACTCCTGCTTGTGTGTTCGTGCGGTCGAACCTGGCCGCCGGACACATACCCAGCCAGGCAGCGCAGGAGAGGCAACATGGATCCCAACCGGTCATCCTGGAACCAGGAAAGCGAACAGAGCTCGCAAGTGCCGCGCCGTAACCAGACCACGCCCGCAGAGGCCCGCCGCAACGAAGCACCCAACGGGGAGCGAGCCGGGCGGCGTATCGGCTACGGTTTGCCCTGCGCGAACTGCAAAACCTACTATGCCGCCGATTTGACGGCTTGCCCCTACTGCGGATGCCCGGAGAGGATTGCCTCCAGCACCGCTCCGGTGCCCGCCACCGAACTGAAGCAGGAATTGGAGAATCTGCGGGTGGAAATCGCCCAGGCTCTGGGAGAGGGGCCGTTGCTCACCGCTCCCGAGGCAGGCCACAGCCCGGAGGAACGCGAGCGCTTCCTCAAGCAGTACAAGTCGCAGCTATACGCCAGCCACACGCAAATCAATCCCGCCGCCGCATTCCGCTGTACCCTGGAGCGGAACCACCGCCAGGGTTACGAGCCGGCGGCCATCTGCAAAAGCTGCTACAACGAGGCTGCGGAACGCATGGAGCAACTGGAAGCCGCGCTTTGCATGGATATACGCGAGGCGGCTCAGCTCATCTATGAAGCGGTGTGGTCGGACCCTTCCCCTTCCGATCCCAGCCGCACCTACCAGAACGCAGCCCAGGCGGTACTCAGGGAACTGCGCCGGCGCGCCGGCATGAGCATGATGTTCAGTGCTGTGCCGCCCTATACGCACTGAGAGGTCAAGTCCGGGAGTCATGCTGAGGGCCTTCAGACCCGAAGCATCTCGCGTGCAGCGCCAAAGCGCAAGCTCCTTCGACTGGCGCTCTTTCGCTTCGCTCCAACTCACGCTCGCTCGGGATGACATCGCCTGCCTATTGCTTTGTCTGCTGCGCGTAGACAGCGCGCGCCTCCGACAGCAGCTTCAGCACGTGTTCCTTTTCCGCAGCGGACCGCCAATCAGGATAGTTGGTTGCCGCCTGGACCAAGCGGTCAATCCATGCCACAAAGTAAGCGGCGTCTTTGGCGGAGCGCACCGGCTCGCCTCCAACGCTGATGTAAATCGGGCTGGTGGTGGCGTAGGGATACAAATCCAGCACAGGCAGCTGGGCGTTCTTATTCCAGGCCCGCAGAATGCACCACCCGCTCTTGGAGATGGGCAGAGTGCCCTGAGCGTCGGCGGTTTCACGGTGCCCGGAGAGCGCGATTTCGCGCACCACGCTGCCGTTGCACAGCACCTGCAGGTGATCCACAGGCACGATGGAGCGCAGCGCGGCGGTGAACTTCACCTGGTTGCTTCCCGCAGGCAGTTTCAATTCACCGCCAATGGGTTGGTCGCCCAGCGAGAACCGCAGCAACGGCCCATTTGTGGCGAAGGTATGCCCATGGCGCAGGGAATTCAGGAACTGGTGAATGTTAGTCCTGCCGGGCGGCACCTGCGCATATACCCGGTTCAGGCCCACGGGGCCGCGCAGGGAGGTGAAGTTTGCCATGGCATCCGTGCCCGCGCCGGTGGGGATGTGGAAGCGACAGTTCAAGAGCTTGTACCAGACCGCCGCGGTCGATTTGTGGTCACTGAAGCCCAGAATCTCCATGTAGTCCACCTTGCCCAGCGCCACATCCACCGGCAGTTCGTCGGTAAGCGGCGCCGGGTCGGCGGGATCGGGGAAGGTGTCGAAGGGATGCACGTAACCCACCAGCGCGCCTTGCGCGTGCGCCAGGTCGGCGATGTCGGCATTGGTGGGGTAAAGGCTGGCCGCGGCGGTGTTTGGGTAAGCGGCATAGCCGGGAATCAGGAAATTGCGG
>DATGGJ010000021.1:0-1568 GCA_035308585.1 Terriglobales bacterium | reverse complement strand
CAAAGTGCTCGCCATCTCCTGCGTCACCAACATGGCCGCCGGCATTCTCGATAAGCCCATCAACCACGAAGAGGTGCTGGAGACCGGGGAACGCGTGAAGGGCCAGTTCATCGCCCTGCTGCGGGCGGTGATTCCGCGGATAGTGGCGGACGCGGGGTAAAGAAGCCATTAGCACCTGGCAATTAGCACTTAGCCCTTCACGATTCTCTTCGGACCGGCACTCAGGTGTGGGTGCTAAATGCTAAGTGCTAGCTGCTAATTGCTAGTTGCTGCACGGACTGAATGCTGACTGCTGACTGCTGAACGCCTCTTTTATTTATAATCAATGCCTGCAAAGGAAACGCAGGAGGACGCCGATGGCTGGAGTGATACCGGAAAAATACACCGACCTGTTCAAGAAGAAAGCTTTTGCGAGCCTGGCCACGCTGAAACCCGACGGCAGCCCCCAGGTCACCCCGGTGTGGGTTGATTACGATGGCAAGCAACTCATCATCAACACCGCCGAAGGCCGGGTGAAAGACCGTAACCTGAAGCGCGACGGGCGCGTGGCCATTGCCATCATGGACCCGGACAATCCTTATCGCTACCTTGGCGTCGAAGGCAAGGTGGCGGAGGTCACCAAGAACGGCGCCGATGCTCACATTGATAAGATGGCCAAGAAGTACCTGGGCATGGATAAGTATCCCAACCGCAAGCCGGGCGAAGTGCGGGTCATTTTTAAGATTGAGCCGGAACGCGCCCACACCATGGGGTAGGAGTCGTGTACGCACCTTAAAGCTGCAGTAGAGACGTAATTAGCTACCTCTCTACCGATCTACCGAAATGCCATATGTCATCAGCCAAACCTGCCGCCAATCCGGTGAGAATTGTTCGCGCCAGCGCCGCCGACGTGGAGCGCATTGCGCCGCTTTTCGACGCCTACCGCCAGTTCTATAAGCAAAAACCTGATCTGGCGGGAGCGCGCGCCTTCATGGGCCAGCGCCTGCAGCACGACGAGTCGGTGATTTTTCTGGCGCTGGCGGACGATAAGCCGGTTGGATTCGTGCAACTCTATCCCTGCTTCTCCTCCACCGCCATGAAGCCCATGTGGATTCTGAACGACCTGTTCGTGACCCCGGACGCGCGGCGGCAGGGCGCGGCCAGGGCTCTGATGGAGCGGGCACGGCAATGGGCGGTGGAGACCAAGGCTGACAGCCTATGGCTGGAAACGGCGGTGGATAACCATCCCGGCCAGCGCTTGTATGAAAGCCTGGGATGGAAGCGCGACAACGATTTTTATCGCTACCTCATGCCGCTGTGATTTTGAGCTGTAGCGCAGGCATCTTGCCGGCTGTTGCGGGAAATCCTGTCCTCGCACTGCGGGTGACCTTGCCCCATGGCCCGCAGCACGGCTACCGGGAACGCGGCGCTTGGGAGGGATGCACCGTGCGCACAAATATCCAGCCTCGAAAGAGCTGACATCATAACTTCTCTTGAGAACCACCACTTACAACCTGGCGCTCTTGGGATTCGGGAATGTTGGCCGCGCTTTTGTTTCTCTTCTCGAACGAAAACGCGCCGACCTGCGC
>DATGGJ010000020.1:0-3325 GCA_035308585.1 Terriglobales bacterium | reverse complement strand
GGGCTCAACTTGACGCCGTTGTTGGCGAAAACCGTATAGGCCGAAGCCATTTCCAGCGGGGTGGCGTCATAGGCGCCCAGCGCCATCGCGGGCGTGGCCTTCACCGAGGTAATGCCGGCTGCGCGCGCCAGGTCCGCCACTCTGTCATAGCCCACCATCTGGGCCAATGCCACCGTAGCGTTGTTCAAGGAGAGAGCCAGAGCGTAGCGGGCGGTCACCTGGCCGTGATACTCGTCTCTGTAGTTGCGCGGCTCGTAGATCTGATCGCCGTAGCTGAATGTAGTCGGCTCGTCATTGATCATGGTGACCGGCGTGACCACTACGGGAGCTGTGGGAGCTGCCATGGGAGCCGGCGCGGCATCGGTTGCGTTTGCGGTCTGAGGCGCGGCGCTGGCCGGAGCCACGGCACTGCCGGCGGGTGCGGGATTGACGGTGCTGTTGGCCTGGGCAGCCGCCACCTCAGCCGGAGAAATGCCCCCGGTAAGCGCGGTGTTGATTGCGGCGGCGTAGACAAAGGGCTTGAAGATAGAACCGGTGGGCCGCTTCGCCATGGCATGGTCCAACTGGCTGAAGGCGTAATTGCGGCCCCCCACCAGGGCGAGCACGTGTCCGGTGTGCGGGTCCATGGCAACCAGCGCAACTTGCGCATCCGGACCCGGGAGCACGCGGGTCTCATACTTAGCCTTGCGTCCTTTGCCAATACGGATGCGACGGGTGCGCAATTTGAGCAGCTTGGCGTCCACCACCTTCAGGCCTTCCGCTACCGCTTGTGCGGCTCCGCGCTGCAAGTCGGGATCGAGGGTGCTGTAGACGTGGTAATTGCCGTCCGTCAGTTCCGGCTCGCTGAAGCGGCTGGTGAGGGTGTCCTTTAACATGTCAACGAAATAGGGGGCATCGCTGGCTTCCACGTTCATGGGGGCCAGCTTGAGAGGGGCAGCCTTGGCGCGCTCAGCGTCAGCGCGGGTGATGGCGTGGGTTTCCACCATGGAATCCAGCACCAGGTTGCGGCGGTCCAGGGCCCGCTCGGGATGACGATAGGGCGAGAGATAGCTGGGACGCTGAATCAGGCCCGCCAGCAGCGCCGCTTCCGGCAGGGTTATGGCCTGCAAATCTTTATTGAAGAAGGCGTGGGCAGCTTCGGCAAAGCCATGAATGGCGAAGGAGCCGCGCTGTCCCAGGTCCACCTGGTTGGCGTAGAACTCGAAAATCTGTTCCTTGCTGAAACGGTTCTCCAATTCGATGGAGATCAGCATCTCTATCAGCTTGCGGTGGAAGGTCTTCTGCGGCGTCAGGAAGAACATGCGCGCCACCTGCATGGTGATGGTGGAGCCTCCCTGCTCGTGCCGGCCCTCGCGCAAGTCCACTAATGCGGCCTCCAGCAGGCGGAAGTAGTTGACTCCGCCATGCTGGAAGAAGCGGCGGTCCTCGATGGAAAGCACCGCCTCACGCATGACTTTGGGAATGTCCTGGTACTTGACCACCTGGCGCTTGGCACGCTGCTGGGTGGAAAGCGCTGTGATCAGCTGCGGCTCCAGATCGTAGGCGCCGAGTTGCTTGCCGCCCGCCAGAATCCCGGCAATTTTGCCGCCTTCAATATTGATTTCCGCTTCGCCGGACCCGTCATAGGACTCCGGTCCGGGCACAATGGCGATGCGGTCGCGTTGTAACTGGTAAACACCGATGCGGGAAACGGTCTTGGCGCCTTCCTGGCTGTAGCCGGCGCGTTGCAGTTCTGCGGCAATCTCGCTGCTGGTAATGCGCTCGCCCACCCGCACCGGTTCCGGCGCGCCATAAATCTTGGCGGTGTTATCGAATATCGGGCCGCTCAGCCGCCGGTCCACCACCCGGGCATACTTTACCCAATAAAAAGTGAACACCCCGGCAACCGCGACGGCCATAAACAGAAAAATCGCCAGACCGGCGCGGAGCACGGCATCCTGGGGGAGAAATTTGCCAACCCCCGAATCGCTGCCTCTCGGAATCCTGATTTTGATGCTCACGGAGATGGGCGAAGAACCTGCAAAATTAAGACGATGGCGGGTACGTTGGGCATTGTCCAGAGCCGCACTGGCCGGGCTCACCCCGGTGGGCCAGCACCGGGTCCTCACACCAGCACATCACGCCACTATTTTAAATCAAGTCAGCGTCCATCTACGGGTAGCAACTGAGATGCCAAGAGGGCATGGCCGAAGGGGCAACCTTCAGCTTTGGGCGTGGGCAACCCCGGCTTCTGTGGCTTAGTCTTCGAAGCTCCTGGCGCCGGTGCCGAAACCGTTCAGCGCCTGCTTCCACAGCCACTTGAGCACGCGCGCATCGTTGTAGCAATATGCCAAATTGTGGTTGAGGGTGGAGAAGCAATGCCGCTGGCAGGTCTTCTTCATTTCACGCAGCTCGCCGGCGTCAAACCTGGGCGTGTCAATATTTCCCCAGTCGTAGCTGGCGGCATACATGGGGAAGCAGGGAGCCACCGTGCCGTCGGTGCGGATAATCACGTTATTTTGCCCGGCGCGGCAGTTCCACTCGCTAAAGTGAACTTCGCCGTCAGGCTCCTGTACCACGCCGTCCATGGAAGCCAGTAGTTTGGTGACTTCGCCGTTTCCGCTGCTGCCATCCCCGTACCAGCCCAGCTCCTTCAGGTTCGCGCCTGAAGCCATGCGCATGAAGGCCTTCATCTCCCGCAGGCGCTGCACCGAGTTCACCATCTGGTAGCCGGAGCGGTTCTTCTCGATCAGCCAGTCAATGAGCTCGTCCACCTCCCGCCAGTCCTGGGGACGAATGTAGGTGGGGTTCTCCTCCAGATGCTTGAAATGCTCATCCTGCTCCAGCATGGGAGTTTCATTGATGTGGTAGTCGGTGGCCACGCGGTGAGCGCGCGCGTACTCGGTGAGCTGGCGTACGTCTTCCAGGTTGTTGCGGCAGATGTTGATATTGAAAAACACCATGTAGCGGTAGACGTACTGCTTGCGCAGCACATGCTCGAGGTTTTTCTGCGCCGGCACCAGGGCCTTGGGCAGGCCAGGCTTGAGGTCCCAGGCATCCATGGCAAAATTAAATACCGCCACCCCGGCATCGCCCAGCCGGTCCGCCACCTCCGGCCGCAACAGCCGTCCGTTGGTGCCGATGTACACCCAGAATCCCTTCTTGGCGGCGTAATAAACCACCTTGTGCGCGAATTGTGGCCGCAGCAGCGGTTCGCCCCCCATCAAGGCCAGCACCCGGCAACCATGGTCGTGCAGCCAGTCAATGGAGCGCCGGGCAACGTCCTCGGTCATGCCCTTTACCCGGTTGTCGAAGGCCCAGCAATACCAGCAATCAAGGTTGCACT
>DATGGJ010000019.1:0-4451 GCA_035308585.1 Terriglobales bacterium | reverse complement strand
GGAAAGTCAAAGCGTGAAGTGTGACAAGCGGCACTCTCGCCGATTTACAGGTGTTCCGAGTGCGATCACTCTGTAAGCGGAAGGCTTGTCACCGTGCTTTTTCGATGGCCGCTACTAACTCCGGGACTAACTCGAACAGGTCGCCTACGATGCCGTAGTCGGCGATCTCGAAAATCGGGGCATTCGGGTCTTTATTGATGGCAACCACGGTACGCGAGCCCTTCATGCCGACGAGGTGCTGGATAGCGCCGGAGATGCCCACGGCGAGGTAGAGTTTGGGGGCGACGGTCTGGCCGGAGCTGCCGACCTGTCGCTCCATGGGAAGCCAGCCGGCATCGCAGATGGGGCGCGAGGCGGCAATCTCGCCACCCAGCGCGTCCGCGAGCTGCTTGGCCAGCTCGATATTCTTCTGCTCTTTGATGCCGCGGCCCACGGCGACGATGATTTCCGCCTGCGTCAGGTCCACCGCCTGCTTGGCTTCCTTGAAAGTCTCGTGCGGCTGGTTGCGGACCACTCCGTCGGCAATTTCAACCTGCGCCGTTTCCACCGGCGCGGGGGAAGCGCCGGCTTCCACTTTGTCGCCGCGGAAGGCGCCGTTCTGGAAGGTCACAAACCACGGCGGCTCGCCACTGAAGGTAACGTCAGCCGCGAATTTCCCCTGGAACATCTGGCGGGTGAACAGAAGCTTGCCGCTCTCGTACTTGTAGCCGATGCAATCGCTGATCAGCACCCGCCCCAGAACGGTGGCCAGCTTGGGAGCAAAGTCACGCACCTGATAGGTGTGCGGCATCAGCACCAGCCGCGGCTGGCGCGCGGAGAGGAATTGCTTCAGCGCATAGGCAAAGGCGTCAGGCGTGTAAGGCTCAAGCTTAGAGGACTCGAGCGCATAGACCCTGGCGACTTTCTTGCCTGCAACCTCGGCGGCCAGGTTGCCAATGCCGCTGCCGGCCACGGCTGCTTCCAGTGGCCAGCCGGTTTGGGCGGCGATTGCCTGCCCGGCGGTGAGCGTCTCCCAGGAGACACGGTTCAGCTTGCCTTCGCGCTGCTCGACTACAACCAGAATGCTGTCAGCCATAGAAAGTTATTTCTTGTTTCAAATCCAGAAGACGGAACTGTTTACAGCCTCGGGGAAGGCCGCTTCGAATGCGCTCCCGATCTGCCCGAGCCGCTACCGCCGGACGGTTTCCGCCAGCATACGTTCGCCCACAGCCCGCTTGTGGTTGCCTAGCCAGAGCAGAAACAGGGCCACGATTCCGGTTCCCACCACCCACCAGAACCAGAAAAATGAGCCGGTGCGGAAACCCACCCAGATCCAAACCCCCACCAGAGAATCGAAAACAATGATTTGCCAGCCGATGGTCATCAGGATTGCGCCCAGGCGTTGCGTGTCCATGGCCTGGTCGCCGCGGTCTTTATACGACTTGATAAAGTAGCCCATAGTCTCCTGCATGGATGCCGGTGGAAACAGCGCGACTCCGGCACTCATTCCTCAAAATTGTTGCCGCCACATCCGCCCAAACTCACAGCACACGCACTTCGTTGCGCAGCTTTTCCGTCAGCTTCTTGGCGATTTCCCCCGCGCCGCCCTGCAGAACCTCGGTGTTCTTCGTCTTCTGCGGGACATAAAGACGCTCCAGTTTCAGCAGGTTGGGAGAGAGCGCGCCCTGCACCTCCGCCAGCGCCACTTTGCGCAGCGGCTTGTTCTTGGCCTGCTTGATGCCGATCAGCGTCGCATAGCGCAGCTTGTTGATGCCCGATTGGATGGTCAGCACCGCGGGCAGCGGCATATCCACAAACTGGAAATAGCCGGCCTCCAGCTCGCGCTTTACCTTGATTCCGCCATCCGCCTTCTCGATCTGCATAATGATGGTGGCGTGCGGCCAGCCCAGCAACTCGGCCAGGATCACGCCGGTTTGCGCGTAGCCATAATCATCCGACTGCAGGCCGGTAAAGATCAGGTCGAACTGCTCGTCCTTGATGGCGGCAGCAAAGGCGCGGGCGGTGTTGATGGCGTCCAAACCCACAAAGGCGGGATCTTCCAGGTGAATGGCGCGGTCCGCCCCCTTGGCCAGCGCCTCGCGCAGCACCTGCTGGGCGCGCGCCGGGCCGGCGGTGATCACCACCACTTCGCCCCCGTGCTTCTCCTTTTGCCGCAGCGCCTCTTCCAAAGCGTAGGCGTCGGGCTCATTGACTTCGTAGGAAACGTCCTCGCGAATCCAGGTGCCGGATTCGTTCAGCTTGAGCGGCGCATCCTTCTGCGGCACCTGCTTCATGCAGACCAGGATCTTCAATACTCACCTCGACAAAACCTGCACCACAGAGGCACCCATCCGCCTGTTGCAGCTATGCGGATGGGGAAACCTGCCAGTATAAATTACGTGAGATGCTTTTGAGAAACACAGCGCTGGATTAACCGCGATTGCATCGGCGGCCTACTCCACAAAGACTACCGACTGCACGCCGGAAATTTCGAAACGCTTGCGGCAGCGGGGGTTTTTGCAGGCGGCCATATCGTCGCGGCGCAGCATATAGGAGCGCAGTTTGGCATAGCGGGCGCGGTCCCGTTCGTCGGCGCCGCGTGGAATCTGCGCCTTCTTGGTGCGCACGAACCAGCCCAGTTCGTACTCGCCCGATTGCCTGCAGTGAGGGCAGTTGAGGTTCGCCGGCTTCATCTCCAGCTTTTCATCAAAAAAAGCGCGCTCGTCGAGTGCCATTGCCTTCGATTATTGCATAATTACCGGGGCCCGGTGTTGTTCGCGGGCTCTGGTGCAAGCTAAAGATGCGCAAGAAGAAGCCGCAAACATTTCGGGCTGTGCAGGCGGTTAAAGCCGCAGCGCGGGAACACGTGGGAACCCCGCCGCCCACCCGGCGGCAGCCCCAACGTAAGAAGCTGGACGGGCGAAAACATAAGCCTACGCTGAGCGATTTGCTAGGCGAAGAATAAGTGTGTAGCGGCACAGCGGCTGCTCTGCGGCCCGGCTTAGCAGCCGGCGCGAATGGCCCAGAGCAGCATAGGACAACCTCGATTTCCCCGGCTCCTTCCTACTGACCAGACCCAAGGCTATACCGAGCCAGACCTGTTCGGAAAACCAGCAACCACAACAAGAGAGGAGCGGAAGCATGAAACTGGAATCGTTACGCGACCTGTTTATCAATGAATTGCAGGACCTGTACTCGGCCGAGAAGATGATTATCAAGGCCCTGCCCAAAATGATGGAGAAGACTTCTTCGCCTGACCTGCGGCAAGCGCTGGACCAGCACCTGCGGGAAACCGAAGGCCAGGTGCGCCGCCTGGACCAGATCTTCGATCAGTTTCCCAAGGTGGACCGGGAGGACCAGAAGTGCAAGGGCATGGAAGGCCTGATCAAGGAAGGCGAAGACATGATCAAGAAGGACGGCGAACCGGAAGTGCGCGACGCCGGCATTATCTCCGCGGCGCAGCGCGTGGAGCACTATGAAATGGCGGGGTATGGCACGGTACGGACCTACGCCAGGCTGCTGAACCACAATGACTGGGCGCAACTGCTGCAGCAAACGCTGGACGAAGAAAAAGAAGCGGATCGCATCCTGAACGGCCTGGCAGAGCGCATCAACCTGGAAGCCAAGGCGGCGTAGTTTTCACACCCCGCAGAGAAACCTGGGGCGGGCCGGAGGGGCCTGCCCTTTCTTTTCGCCCGCGAGGGCCTTCAATCGAGGTCGCCCATCAGGGCGAAGTGATTGCCGGAGATGAAGCGGATTTTCACCACCCGCCCATCCTGCAGGCGCAGGCGCGGATTCTGGGATTCGGGAATACTGACCAGAGCGACCTGGTCGGCATCCATCACTCCCCAGGCCTGTGAGCGCAGCACCGGAGGCAGTGGGGAGCGCTCCTCCAGGCGGTGCTGCATGTCAATGGAGTAGGACACCTTCATCCTGCTTTGTCCACCCAGCAGATAGCCGGTGCCCCGCAGGGTGACGTAGCTTGCGCCGCCAAAAGGCTGACCGCCCAGGGCCATGGCTGCCCTCCCTTGGCGAGGGATTATAACCCCGTTTTGCGATTTGCTTCAAAGGTCTTCGATTGCTTGACAGCCGCAAACATTCGTAAGCGTGCGCAAGCGGGAGAACTCCCCGCCAGCGGGCCCACACAGGTATCCCGCCAACTGGGCAAGATGTAACAAGTTACGTCTCTAGCGATGTACGCAAAATGGGAAGCGCGGTTGCCCCTCCGTCAGAGGCGTTGCTTGCATGTTCATGATCATCCACCGGGAGTGAAGCCCATAAGAAAACCACCAGCCCCTGGCGGAGCTGGTGGCAGGAATACAGTTCAATTCGGGCTAGAAAGTAAGGTGCAGCCCGAACTCGATCTCACGCGGCGAGCCCAGGGTATAAACCCCAGTTCCCACGCCTACACGGTTTACGAAGTGGCCGGCGTAGTCGGTGCCGTCCACGGAGCCGGGCGTTCCGAAGAGTGA
>DATGGJ010000018.1:0-3190 GCA_035308585.1 Terriglobales bacterium | reverse complement strand
CGCCCATGGATTGATGTCCGGCATCGCCGTTGGTCACGGACACAAATTTCACCTTGTAGCCCAGAGCGGCATACTTGGCGGCCAGACCTCCGGCGCGCAAGTCGCAATCATCGGGATGCGCGCCAAAAGCAATGATTCGTATCGGGGTTTGAGTCTGTCCGAAAACGGGTGAGGCGACGAGCAAAAGCAGCATCAGTAACCACGCCATGAGTGTCCTCCATAGGAGACTGGCGATTGTACTGCGCGGCGCAAGGCGGGGACACTCGTCGGGTGTGCGGCAATGACCGCCGCACCAATAAACGAGGATTCCCCGGTTTCTTTGGAATTTGGATGGGTCACGGCGGTAGCCTTCAGCCACGCGCCGAGCCTTCGTCGAGATATGCGAGGGCTTCAGCCTGGTCTCTTGAGTTTGCGGCGGTTAGCTCGCAAAAGCTGGCGGTCCGGTCACGACCGGGGGAAGTTGGGTGAAGGGCTGCGATGCGGAATACGGGCGAGGGCGCCCGCGCCACAAATCTTGAGCGGAGAAAACGGATCCGTGCTCGATCAAATAAGAAGCAGATTGAGCTTTCTCCGTGCCTCTGTGTTGAGGGGACGGATTTTCACTGGTGCGAAGGAACGGTGATGCCCTGGGGACCGCGCTGTTTGGCCTCCAGTTCCTTGCGGGTGGAAATGGATTTGTCCACCCAGTTGTCAGCCGTTTTCAGGTCGGCCTGGCGCGCGGCCGGATCACCGCACTCAATATGGGCTTTTTCGCGGTAAAGCAGGTTCAGGTAGGCCATGGCGTCGGGATACTCGGGCCGCAACTGGACAGCCTTCTGCAGCATCTGCAGACCTTCATTCACCTTGTCGGCGTTGTCGTCCTTGAGCTTCTGGCAGGCTTTCGCGGACTTAAGCTCGTCCGTGGGCTTTAATCCCTGCTCCGCCCAGAGTTGCATACGCGGCTGGTACACCTGGGTCCAGTCAATCACGGCGATGGAGTAGTAAAGCTCGGCGTCGTTGGGATCAATCTTGATAGCCTTGCTGTAGTACTGCTTGGCCTGGTCGAATTTCTTCATCTGCAGGTACAGGTAGGCAATACCTTTCAGGCTGTTGATTTGCTGTTCACGGGCAGGCTTCAGCTTGAGCACCTGCTCATACTGGTCAATCGCGGCTTCCGCGTTTTTGTTGTTATCCGGAGCATCCACACCCGGAACGAATTGCTGAGCGTAGGCGGTAGCCAGATACAGGCGGGCGTTCACCAGGCCTGGGTCAAGCGCCACCGCATCCTTGAAGTAGCTGATGGCCTCGTCATACTTGGCGTTTTTGTAAGCCTGCACTCCCTTGTTGAGATCGGAGCGTGCCTTCAAAATATTGCAGCCCGTCGCTCCAATGAGCAGCATCAACAGGAGCACAACTCCGGAAATCCCCCACATCCGCTCATGCTTAGCCATCGCCCGCTTACCTCGATCCGTTCACATTTAATAAGTACATCCCTTTTAGAGATGCGCTGGAGAGCGCTGGTGAAAGCCGGTAAATGAGGTAGCGGCGGGACACCCGAGTTCCCGGGAGGAATAGCCGCTGGACAGAGAGGCTGCAGCGGCAGCCAGCGCGCTGCCAGAGCTGGGAAGAAATTTGGCTGAGTCGTGCAAGTGTAATATCCTGTAGGGAATCCAGCGCGAAAATCCTGAGGACCATTTCATCTTGAGCTTCCCTGCCGCTACGGCGCTGCAAAGCCAGCAGAATGTGAGCACCACCCCTTCCAGGAAGCGCGCGCTGGCATTGCTGGCGATTATTTTTGCCCTGGTTTATGCGGGCTCGATGTTCTCTCCGCCCTTGCTGGACGATGCCGATTCCACCCACGCAGAAGCGGCGCGGGAAATGCTGGCGCGCGGCGATTACGTCACCCTGCACGTGAACGGCATTCGCTACCTGGAGAAGGCGCCCCTTCCCTATTGGCTGGTGGCCGGCAGCTACCGCCTGTTCGGCATTAATGAATTTGCCGCCCGCTTGCCCACCGTTCTGGCGGTGTTGCTGCTGGCCTGGCTGGGCCTGGCGTGGGGACGGAGCGCCTTTGGCGAGCGCGCTGGAACTTACGCGGGACTGTTTGTGCTGACCTGCGCCGGGGTCTATTTATTCACCCGGATTTTCATTCCCGACGTGCTTTTGAGCCTGTTGATTGCCGCCTCGCTTTACTTCCTGCTAATAGCGCTGGAGCTTTCGGGAAATGCCTGGCACTGGTACGCGGGCTATGCCTGCGTGGCCCTGGGGGTGCTGACCAAGGGACTGGTGGCCCTGGCTTTTGTGGGGATGCCGGCAATTATTTACCTGGCCATCACCGGGGAATGGCGGCGCTGGCGGGAATTTCGCTTGCTCTCCGGCATGGCGCTTTTAGTTGCTCTCGCCGCACCCTGGCACATTCTCGCCGGACTGCGCAACCACGGCTTTTTCTGGTTCTACTTCGTCAATGAGCACTTTCTGCGCTTCCTGGGCGAGCGCTACCCCAGGGATTACAACAAACTGCCGGCCGCGCTTTACTGGACCCTGCACCTGGTTTGGCTGTTTCCCTGGAGCTTTTACCTCCCGACCTTGGTGCGCAACGCCATCCGCGATGTGAAGGAACCATCTTCTGGAGCGGAAACGCACCGGCGCTTTGCCGCCCGAACCCGCCTGCTGTGCTGGATTTGGGCGGGGTTTGTGCTGATATTCTTCGCCATCTCCACCAACCAGGAGTACTACACCTTCCCGGCCTATCTGCCGCTGCTGCTGCTGGTTGCCGACGCCATGGCCCGGGACGAGGAGCAAGAGAGCGGCCAGCCGTGGCTGCTCAGTTCCTCGGGCGCGATTGCCATCGTGGGGATAGTGGCGGGGAGTGCTTTGCTGGCGGGGCTGTGGTATTCGCGCCACCTGCCCTACGCACCCGACATTGGCACAGTGCTGGCCCAGCACAACATGGCGGAAGATACGCTCTCCATGTCGCATGCCCTCGATCTGAGCGCGGAATCGTTTGCCGCGCTGCGGCTGCCCGCGATTCTGGCGGTGCTGGCCCTTATCTGTGCCCCGCTGCTTTCTCTGTGGTTGCGTCTGCGCCGCCGTCCTTACCAGGCTACCTGGGCGCTGGCCGGAGGTATGGCCCTGCTGCTGTTTGCCGCCCATATCGCGCTCGTCCGCTTTGGGCCCTACATGTCGTCCAAGGCGCTGGCGCAGAAGATTG
>DATGGJ010000017.1:0-2350 GCA_035308585.1 Terriglobales bacterium | reverse complement strand
GAAAATCTTCCGCAGAACGGCTGGCGGAAGGTCCAAGCCGCGAACTTGTTTCCCGTTGTAATGGAGCATCTGGTCGGTGGCCAGGAATTTCCAGTCCCGCGCATAGGTTGACTCCCACTCCTTCAAATCCTGGGGCACCTTCGCATCCGGCGGCAGATCCAGATCCGTGCCGTAGAGGACGCGGTCCTGGTACTTGATGAGAAACGCGCGCACCTGGTCGTGCGGAGCCAGCATCAGGTACTCCATTCGCGCCGCCATATCTATGGCGAAGTTGGGGTAGCGGTCAAAATCCTGCGCAATATTGTCCAGGTTCTTCTCCATGCTCCCCAGGTGAACTCCCACCATGCGCAGGTCAGGGTTCATCGCGACTACGTGATCGCGCGCCCGCAGTATCTCCTGTTTAGTGGGAAAACCCGGTTTCTTGTAAAGGAACCACTGCGGATTCTCCTGGTAGTAAGACCAGGAGGGGTCGGAAGGATCCGGCGGGCCCCAGGCGACGTCGGGCTCCGCCTGGTGGGCCATCAGGGTCTTGCCGTGCTGCGCAATGTCCTTGTAGATGGGCTCGAACTCCGGGTCGTCGGCAAACACGAACTTGCCATTGTGCTTCAATTCCATGCCGATGTTTTTCCAGATCTTCACCGCGATGGCGCCCTGGGCGAAGTTTTTATTCAACTGCTGGATGGCATCGGCGTCGAAGTTTGGGCTCCCAAACTTGTAGGGATCGAAGGTAGTGCACCAGGCGATATGGCCGTGGCTGGAAGCAACCAGTTGCCGCGCGACATCCACCTGGGCCGCAAGCCCCCGGCGGTAGGGCAGCGTGTCGTCCACCACCAGGATGTTCATCACCTTCAGGTGCAGTCGTTCGAGCATGGCCTGGAAGGCGGGATCGGTCTTGAATATGTGAACATGAACATCAACCGGATGAATGGCGGCGAAGGCTTGCAGCGCCTGCTCCGTGCTCATTTCTTTTGCGGAAGCCGGCGAGGATGGCGATGACGCCGCGTCCAAGGACCGAGCTCCGCAGGCTAGGACCACGAAACCTGAAATCAGAATGCTGAAAACGATCGCGCGAGTTGCGGCTCTCATTGTTGCTCCTGCCCTGATTGTGGGCTTTCCGTTTCACACTACAGAAGAATTGGTTTAATTCCTGTCATTCCGCAGAACTCCGCCAGCGCGCCATAGAGCTCGGCTCCGTAGCCCAGGCAGGCGTACTCGTTGGTCCAGTGCTCGAGCAGTTGCTCCACGTCGCAGTGGACGGTGATAAAGCCGTGGGGCCAAAAAGGAATTCCGCATTCGTGCAGCCGTTCTTTCACCTGCTTGCGCGGAGGCTCGAAGACGGTGGCCCGCGTGACCACCATCTGAAATTCGCCATTCACCCGGCCCAGGCGGGCCAGAACGCCCTCGCCCACCTTGCAGATCAGTTTGACGGAAAGACCGCCGGCCTCACCTTCGGTGGGAATGCCGTGTTCCGCAAATCCGGCGGGACCCAACTGACTGGCCAGCGACGGCGGACAGGCGCCGTCGCCGATAATCTTGATCTCCTTCTTAGCCTTGTCCAGGTGCTGCAGATCGCCGTAGTACACGCGCTCCTTGCTCAACCTGGTAAGCAGATAGACGGTCAGCGCGGTGTTGAAGTCGCCCAGGGTCGATGTGCCGTGGCCGTCTTCCAGCATCATGCTCTGGGCGAAGCAGGTGGCGGAATAATCGTCGCCCAGCCCGGGAAACGACTGGATGGTATAAAAATCAAATTTTTCCTTTTCCACCATCTGCTTGAGAGCGAGATAGAGACGGATCGAACGCTCGTTCACCACATTTCTGTCGGGAGCCTGGCCAAACAGCTTCTTCAGCCGCGGCTCCAGCCCCATAATCTTCTTGGCAGAAATCTTTTCTGCAGTTCGAATCAGCTCGGTGGTGTCGCGGGAATCAATATCCACGCCGAACATGCGCATCCACTGCGAAGGATCGGCCACCCCGCAGGTCTGCCCCATGCCGCGGCCGCCGAAAGCGCCGAGGGTGGCCCCGTTCAGCCGATTCTTCAGATGCGCGGCCCGAGCGAAGCTGGCGATCTTCTCCAGCGTTTCCAGATCCGCCGCATCGCCGTACACGAACTTGTGCTCCACTCCGATCTCCAACAATGCCCCGTGCATGACCAACCCGCCGACCGGGCGCCACCCCTGCGAGCCGGGGTGCGTCCACAACAGCAATCCTCTCCCGGTGGCCGCATAATCGCGCAAGGCGGCCGCCAGGTGCGCCGCCCACACCCAGGTGCCGGAGAAAAGCACCACGCCGTCTATTTCGTCCTCCAATCTCATCTTGCGCATGGCGGCGCGCGCCTCTTCCTTGCTGGCAA
>DATGGJ010000016.1:0-1922 GCA_035308585.1 Terriglobales bacterium | reverse complement strand
TGCGCTTGTTGCCAGGCATCGAAGCCGCCCACCACGTTGCTCACGTCGCGATATCCCGCCCGCAGCAGCAAACTGCACGCAATGGCGCTGCGATAGCCGCCCTTGCAGTGCACGGCCAGCGCTCCTTCGCGGGCCATTTCGGGCAGTTCGCTGGCAAACCGGTCCAGCGGCCACAACCGCGCCCCTTCAATATGACCGGCCTGCCACTCGCCCTCGCGGCGCACATCCAGCACCTGCAGGCCGTTCCCGGTCATCTTCCCGCACAGGTCGGTCACGCTCATTTGCGCCACTGTGGCCAGCGGCAACCCAGCCCTCTTCCACTCCTCCACTCCGCCGGGCAAACAGCCCATGCACTTTTCAATGCCCACTCGCGCCAGGCGCATGCGGCTTTCCGCCAGCTTTTCCGGCGACTCCGCAATCAGCACGGGGTATCCTTCCAGCCCCAGCACAATTCCCGCCCAGGTGGCGAACTGTCCCTGCAGCGGAATATTGATGGACCCGGGCACGTGGCCACCGGCAAACTGCTCGGAGGAGCGCGTGTCCAGCACATTGGCGCCCTCCTCCATCAGGGTACGCAGGCGGCCCGGGGCAATTGCCGGCAGCGGCGGCAGCTCTTCCAGCGCCGGCGCGCCCTCACGGTTCAGTTCCGCATCCTGAACGAAGTAAGCCGGTCGCGGGGGCAGGTTGGCCGTGAGTTGGCGCACGAAATCCTCGCGGCTGCCCACCTGCAGCGCCGGATTGGTCAGCCGTTCGGTGCCGATGGTGGAGAAGCGGTCGGCGCGCATGTTGCGCCCGCACAGCGAACCTGCCCCGTGCGCCGGATATACCAGCACGTTGTCGGGCAGACGCAGCAGCTTCTCATGCAGGCTGTCGTAGAGCATGGCCGCCAACTGCTGCGGCGTGTACTGTTTGGAAAGGTCGGGGCGGCCCACATCGCCAATGAACAGGGTATCTCCGGTCAGTACCAGTGCGGGCTCCTGCGACTTGACTGCATCACACACCACCAGGCACACCGCTTCCGGCGTATGTCCCGGGGTTTCCAGCGCAGTGATGCGCACGTCGCCAAAGCTGACCTGCGAGCCATCGCGCAGCGGAACATGCGCAAACCGAGCCCCGGCGCGCTCCCCAATGTAGATGTTGGCCCCGGTGCGGGCAGCCAGTTCCTTGTGTCCGGAGACAAAGTCGGCGTGCAGATGGGTTTCGAAGATATGGCGGATTTTCAGCCCCTGCTCTTGCGCCGCCTGCAGGTAGATGTCCACATCCCGTTGCGGGTCAACCACCGCGGCCTCGCCCCCCGAGCCCAGCATGTAGGAGGCATGCGCCAGGCAGGAAAGGTAAAACTGTTCGAAGTACATGCAGCCTCACCCCTGTGTGGGCGATTGTACCCCGAAAACCGCTTCTAGCAACACGCTCCTAGCGGCTAGCCCGGAGCCACAAGTTAGAAGCTGGCAGCTTTCTGCGGGCGTATGTTGCGTGCTTATCCTTCAAGGAATTCGTAAAGAGGCATTTGCACCTCCAGGCAGTTTCGAGTCCAGTTCCAAGTTTCTCACCGAGCTCTCAAAGGGTCGTTTTCATTCCCACGAGGATTGCCAAAACCGCACACCCGAAAACTCGAAACCTGAAGCTCGAAACTTTGAAACCTCGATACTTGAAACTTTGCTCCTCAACATCCGGAGGCACGCGCCGGCTTGCTGTTAATAACTTCCTCCAGAGTGACCGGATGGTGATGGGCATTTGTCTTGCCATGCTCCAGCAGCGATTTCAGCCGCACCATATCGTCGTCCAACATGTGCTTGGGGTCGGCGCCGAAAATCGCGGCGATGGCGTGCCCGACGGCGCCTCCCGGCGGGACGTAGGTCAGGCGAATGTGCACCCGCGTGCCGCCATTCTCCGTGTCCAGTTGTACCACTCCGGTGTTGGCC
>DATGGJ010000015.1:0-2337 GCA_035308585.1 Terriglobales bacterium | reverse complement strand
TCGGCTTGGGATTTTCGAAGACGGTTTGAAACGAGAGCGCGCGTTCTCCGCCCAGCCCGCTCAACTGGAAGCGGCGCAGCGCAAATCGGGTGGGCTGGCCGCTGTAATTCTTCGGCAGAATGTCCAGAACTGCCCCATCGGCTACAAGTTGGTCAATGATTGTGCCGCTCTGGTTGTTTCCGCCCAGGGACTGTCCCGTGCCCAAGGCGGGCAGCGTAATGTGTGCGCCCTGGGCGCGAACGATGGAAACGTGCTTGGTAAAGAGCCCGAAAATACTGCCGCGGATGGTCAGGGTATGGATGGTCATCAGCGGTTGGGGATTCTTTGCCTGCTGGAATGTGACTTGCTCCGCCACACAGCCCGGATGAGGAAAGTACTCCGCTTTGAAGCTGCCCATCTGGACGCTGGTGGCGGTGGCCTGCTGCAGGCGCTGAGTCACCCGCTCCCGCGTAAACGGCCAGTTGATGGCCAGCAGCACCGCGGCCGCCACCACAATGGCGGCCAGCACAATCAGGGCGATGATCAGCCATTTCTTTCCACCCGCTCTGTGCGTGCGCGGAAGGTCATCAAGTTGCAGGTGACGAGTGGCCATGAGAGATGCTCGATCAGATTGGATGCCGGTTCCTGGCGGCAAAACCACCAGGCGCTTTATTTAGCCTGGCTTCCCGGAATTGGCCTGGGTTCTAAGCCGCCCCGCGGCGCTCAGCCGATTCCGCCACCGCCTCGGAATATAGATCGGCATATTTCGCCACCATAAGCTCCAGGGAAAAATTCTCCTCCACGTAACGGCGCAGCGCTGCGGGATCGAAATTCAGCTGCGTCACCCGCTTGGCCAGTTCCCGCACCGAGCGGCACACATAGCCGGAAACCCCGTCCTGCACCACCTCCACCACCGACCCGCCTCCCAGCGCCAGCACCGGAGTTCCGCAAGCCATGGCCTCCACCATCACCAGCCCAAAGGGCTCGTTCCACTGGATGGGAAACAGCATGGCCAGGGAATTTCCCAGCAACTCGTTCTTGGCCCGCAGGTCGGCCAGGCCGATGTACTCGATAAACTGCCCGTCAATTTCCGGTTTGACCTTGGCTTCGAAGTAGTCGCGATACATCGGCTGCACGTCGCCCGCAATCTTCAGCGGAATGCCGGCGCGTTTGGCTACATCAATCGCCAGGTGTACGCCTTTGATGGGTGCGATTCGGCCAATAAAGCTCAGATACTGCTGCTTGTTCGTGCGCAGCTCATAACAGGAGAGGTCAATTCCATGATGAATGGTGCGCATGCGCGGCATGGACTCCTGCCGGCACTGCGAGTCACTGATGCAGACGTAGTGCACCTGCGGATAGTGGGCGTATATTTCCGACAGTTTTGGGTCGTGCGGCCCATGCAAGGTGCAAACAATGGGGAGATCTACGAAGCGCGAATAGGTGAGCGCCGGCGCGGCGTGCAAATGTAGCAGGTCGCAGTAGGAGGCGGCGTCCTGCGTCGCCCAGGCGCTGTGCTCCACATCCTTCAAAAAAGAGTGGCCATCAACCTTGATGGGCCATTGCGCGGTGGGATACATCCAGCGCTTTTCCACGTCCACGGCGGACTCACCGTTGGTGTAGACCACCACCTCCAGGCCGCGTTTCTTCAGCCCCTCGGCCAGCTGCGCAATGAACAGCTCTGTGCCGCCGTAGTCTTTGGGAGGAACGCTGATGAAAGGTGGAGCGATCAGCCCGATTCTCATTCGACTCCGAGGCTGCCCAGGGACCAGGAAGGGCGCATCAACTGTGATCCATTTTCATGGGTCGAATGTTGTCTCTGGCGCGTCCGTTCGGAGTCTCTGCAGGGGTTAGCAGAAGAGTTCGCAGAAAACTCCTTTCGCGGGCGAGGGCGCCCGCGCCATAAAGTCCCCGGTAGGGCGGCTGAGAGCACGAGTCTGGCAGGAACGGCAGGGGCGTTCCTGCAAAAACCCCGGTGCTGGGGCACAATAGTCAGCAATGCTTCGCCTGGCAACTTTTCTCGGCCTGTGTGGTTTTGCGGTGACTGTCCTGTTGCCGGCAAAGCGCCCGCAATCAGCTAGTCCCACTTTTTATCGCGACGTTCTTCCCATCCTGCAGCAGCGCTGCCAGAGCTGCCATCGCCGGGGTGAAATCGCCCCCATGACCTTCGTTACCTATGAGCAGACCCGCCCCTTTGCCCAGGCCATTCGTCAGGCGGTTACGACCAGGAAGATGCCGCCCTGGTTTGCCGACCCCTGCTGCGGCCATTTCGCCAACGATCCGTCGCTGAGCCCGCACCAGCTCGCCACCTTGTCCGCCTGGGCAGAGGGCGGGGCGCCCGCCGGCAACCCGCGCGAT
>DATGGJ010000014.1:0-1517 GCA_035308585.1 Terriglobales bacterium | reverse complement strand
CAACTGGGACCGGATCCGCTGGACTGGGGGGCGGCTGCGAGGCGCGATCTGGAAAGCTTGAGAGGCCGCTATGCCACCGACCCGCCGGCCTCGGCGGCCCTGACGCAGATCATTTCCTCCTATGTCGGCGCGCTCAACGACCCTTCCCGGTTGCCGGCTTTGCAGCAGGTGCTCGGCAACGCGCCTAAGCAGTTGGCAGAACTGGTTCCCAATGCAAATCGCGTGCTGCAGCAGAAGCAGGAGTTGAGGGAGAAACTTGTGCAGGTGCGATCGGCTCTGCAGTGAAGGTGCCGACCACTGGCCACTGCCCACCGAATTTGCCTTCGGCGTCGCCTCTGTATACAACACTGGCATGAAAACTACCCTGGCGGTGGTAGCGCAAAAGATTGCAGCACGGCTGGTGGGCGATGGCGCGGTTGAGGTGGAGAGCGTGGCCAGCATTGCTTCGGCCAAACCCCGCGACCTGGTGTTTGCGGAGGATGAGCCGGCTCTGGCCCGGGCCTTGGATTCGCCGGCCACAGCCGTAATAGCCGGCGAGTTTGCCTCCGGCGGCAGAGCGCCCAAGCCTCTGCTCATTGCGCGCTTCCCCAAACTGGCATTTGCTCGTGCCGCCCGGCTGCTGTGTCCGCCACGTTCTTTCGAGCCAGGTATTCACTCCTCTGCCGTGGTCGAGGATTCCGCGCGTCTGGGACGCCATGTGTCCATCGAGCCGGGCGTGGTCATCGGCGAGAAGGTCGTCATTGGCGATCGCACGCGCATCGGCGCCGGCAGCGTAATTGGCCCAGAAGTTCGGATCGGCAGCGAATGCAACATTGCGGCCAACGTCACAGTCTATCCCGGGGTGCGCCTGGGCAACCGGGTCATGGTGCATAGCGGCGCGGTGCTGGGCAGCGACGGTTTTGGTTATGTAAGCGATCCCGCCACCGGCCGTTACGAAAAGTTTCCTCAGATTGGCGGGCTGCAGATCGGCGACGACGTGGAAATCGGCGCCAACACCACGGTGGACCGCGGGGCGCTGGACTTGACCGTCATCGGCCGGGGCACGAAACTGGATAACCTGGTGCACGTGGGCCACAACGTTCGCATCGGAGAAGATGTGGTGATCGCCGCCCAGACCGGTTTTTCCGGCAGCATTACGGTGGAGAACGGCGCCGTCATTGGCGGGCAGGTGGGCATCGGGGACCACGCGCGCATCGAACAAGGAGTAGTTCTTGGCTCGCAGTGCGGAGTGCTGCCCAAGAAGGTGGTGCGCGGGCCGGGCGTGGTCTTCTGGGGCACGCCGGCCCGGCCCCTGCGGCAATATTTAAAGGAGTTGGCGGTGCTGGCGCGGCTGGGGAAGAGAAGCAGAACTTAGGCCTTAGGTAGTCTAAAGTTATTGCTGGTAGCTCGAGCCTAGTAGCTAATCAGTTAGGCAGCTAGTCAGCTGGAAAAACTAGAACCCATGTCCCTCATCGTCATTGGCGGGCACACGCGGAACGTAGGCAAGACGAGCCTTATGGCAGGCCTGATCTCCGCCT
>DATGGJ010000013.1:0-11139 GCA_035308585.1 Terriglobales bacterium | reverse complement strand
GCCCAGCACCAGGCCCACCAGCAGCACGGCAAAGTTCTGCAGTGTCAGCGGCACTGGCGTGAAGGGCAGCGGCAGAGTGATGTGCGCGCACAGCGCCACCAACAGGCTGGCGCTTACCACCACTGCCGAATTGCGCGCCAGGGTATGTGAGCGAGAGGGAAAAGTCCCGGTAACGATCTGGGAACTCATATTTGTCACCATTCTATTACCGCACAGGATACCAGAAGGCGCTTGCGCCTTTGCGGTCGGGAGTCACCCTACCCAGTGATTAGCCAGGAGGAGAGTGCGCCCGCCGTGATACCCCACATTTGCCTGGCGGGTAGCCCTCATTTGGCCGCACAGAAATGCCGCTAAATCCTTGGCAAATCCGCAGCGGCCAAATGTGGGGATTTACCGTGTTTGCCTCACGGACGAGGGCTTACTCATACCGCAGCGCCACCATGGGGTCCACGCGTGTTGCCCGGCGCGCGGGTATCCAGCAGGCCACGAAGCTTACCGCCGCGAGCAGAACCACAACCGCCAGGTAGGTGACCGGGTCGCTGGGGCTCACCCCCATCAGCAGCTTGCTCATGGCCCGCGTCAGCCCGAGCGCAGCCAGCAGCCCTGCCAGCACGCCGCCGGCAACCAGCACCAGCCCCTGGCGCGAAATCAGCTTCAGAATGTCACCCCTGGCGGCGCCCAGAGCCATGCGAATCCCAATTTCGTGGGTGCGCTGCACGGCGCCAAATGAAACCACGCCATAGGTGCCCACCACCGCCAGCAGCAACCCTAGCGCTCCCAGAATTCCCGCCAGGGACGCTGCCAGCCTGAATATGAACAAACCGGCCAGACCTTGCACCGTTTGCTGCATGGTGGCCGCCTGAACGATCGGCATCTCCGGAGCCAGACGCTGAATTTCACGCTGCACCTCGGGAAGCATTGCTTCCGGCGGTCCCGCTGTCCGCGCCTGCACCGAGGCCAGCGAACCGTAATCCTGCGCCAGCGGCACGTAGAAGTACGGCTGTGGGTCGGAGGAGATGAACCAGTACTGCCCGTCCGCAGCCACCCCCACTACCTCAATCCACGGTCCGTTGGCGCTCTTCAGGCTGAAGCGCTTGCCCACGGCATCCTCATTTGGCCATAGCCGCTTGGCCATGGTCTGATTCACAATTGACACCAATGGGGCGGTTTCATTGTCGGAATCGGTGAAGGAGCGGCCCCGCAGCAGCGGCACCCGCATGGTCGGGAAATATCCCGGATCAACCCCGTCGTAGGAAATCTCGGGAGGCTTCTGGTCAGGGGGCAACTGCCGCCCTTTCACGAAAATTGAGCTCCCCTGGCTGGGATACGCCATGGGTACGGTGCGGGCCAGGCTCGCCGACTCTACCCCCGGCAGAGCGCTAACCCGGCGCTCCAGTTCGCGATAGAAGCTCTTGGTGCGAGCTTCGGTGTACCCCACCTGGTGCGGGTCAAGCATCACGCTCACCACGTGCTCGGGGTCGAAGCCCAAGAACATGTGTTCGGCGTGGCTCAAGCTGCGCACCAGCAGTCCGGCTACGACCAGCAGCATGAGCGAACCCGCCACCTGGGCCACCACCAGCGAACTGCGCAGGCGGTGACGGCCACCCTGTCCGCCGCGCCCGCTTTCGTGCAGTACCGCGTTCAGGTCGGCGCGCCCCGCCCGCAGCGCCGGCCACAAGCCCACAAAGATTCCTGTGAGCACGGCTGCAAGCAGGGTATAGGCAAACACCTTCCAGTCGAAGCGGCAATCTATCCGGAATGCGTATCCGGCCGAACTGGTGGTGACGGGACGAAGCAGAGCGCCGGCGGCGGCAATGGCCAGTTCTCCCATCACCACTCCGGCCGCGCCTCCAAGCAGCGCGACCAGCAGGCCCTCAGTGAGCATTTGCCGGATCAGGCGCCGGCGTCCCGCCCCAATGGCGGCGCGAATCGCCATCTCCCGCTCCCGCGCCGCCGCCCGCGCCAGCAGGATATTGGCCACATTCATGCATGCCAGCAGCAGCACCAGCCCCGGCAGCATCAGGAACAGTGCCGCTATCACGGGAACAAAGCTGGATACCCGAGGTGCTGGACGCGCCCGCCGCTCGGGTATCACCAGAAACCCCAGCCCCTTGTCAGTCGCCGGGTATTGGGCTGCTAGTCGCCTGGCCACTACGTCCACCGAACTCTGCGCCTGGGCCAGAGGGATCCCGGGCTTCATGCGTGCAAACAGCATCAGGGAGCGGTCGGCCCGGTCGGCCCAGAGGCTATTGGCCTCCTCTCCCAGTGAGGTCATGCTCAGCGGTAGATAGCAGTCCATGTCGAAGGCAAAAAGCAGACCGTGAAACTCCGGCGGCGCTACGCCAATGATGGTCGCCGGCCTTCCATCCACCGCTATGTGTTTGCCGATCACCGCTGGATCGCCGGCGAACCGCTTCTGCCAGAAGGCGTATCCCAGAACTAGATTTAGCGGGCTACCCCGTTGTTCACCTTCACCAGGCGCAAAAAGCCGTCCCAGCAGCGGTTTTACTCCCAGCGCACTGAAATAATTGCCCGTGACCGCGCTGTAGGCGAATTGTCCCGGCTTGCCGTCGGCGCTGAGCCCGGCGGATCCGGTGTCATAGCCGAATACGTCGGAGAACACGCCGGCCTGGTTTCTTAAATCCAGCATGTCCAGGTAAGAAAGCCGGGAGCTGCCCGTCGCGCTGGCCACATCCACAATCTGTTCCGGGTGTGGAATGGGCAATGGCCGCAGCAGCCAGGCATTCACCACGCTGAAGATGCTGCTGTTCACTCCGATGCCCAGTCCCAGCGTGATCACCACGATGGCCGTCAGCCCCGGCGATTTGCCCAGCATGCGCAGTCCATAACGCGCGTCCTGCAGCAGGGAATGGACCAGGGTGATGCCCCGCGCGTCGCGGCACTCCTCTTTGGTTTGCTCCAGGCCACCGAACTCCACCCGCGCCCGCCGCAACGCCTCCTCGCGTGTGACCCCGCCGCGGACCAGGTCGTCGGCGTAGCTCTCGATATGGAAGCGCAGTTCGGCGTCCATGTCGCGCTCCATGCGCTGACGTCCGAGGAGTGCGCGCAGCCAGGAACGGACGCGAACCGCCGCCCTCATATTTCCTCCGGCTTGGTTTGCAGGATGCCGGCGATAATTTCCGCCATGCGGTTCCACTGTTCCGCTTCCGCCTGAAGTTGCCGCCGGCCCGCGGCCGTCAGCCGGTAGTACCTGGCTTTACGCTTGTTTTCCGATTCGCCCCACTCGCTGGCTATCCAGCCCTGGTCTTCCAGACGGTAAAGGGCGGGATAGAGTGAGCCCTGCTGGATTTCCAGCCGGTCCTTGGAAATCTGCTGAATGCGCAACAGGATGCCGTAACCGTGCAGCGGCCCCAGTGATACCGCCTTCAGGATCAGCAGGTCGAGAGTGCCCTGGAGCAGGTCCAGCGGCTTGGCCATGAAGCCCTCGCCTAGGTAGTCTAGGAAGGTTCTCCTAGAATGTCAAGGAGACGCAAGTGCGCCGCGTAAGGATAGGAGGTGTTGACCGGACCCTCAATTGCCATCGTCTGTCGTGACTGGCAGGAAGTAGCTCTCAACGGCACGCATCATCGACTCCGCCTCGAACGTCGGTGCTTTGCCTTCATACTTGGCCGCCCAACAGACTTGGTTGACTATGTCGCGGGGGTAACAGGCCCGCAGAGGTTGTTTCAGCCGGGTGCGGAGCACGTGGATAAGGCGGCCGACAATTTCGGCTTCATATTGCAGTTCCAGCCTGCTGCAGACCCGGCGAAAGATCTCGTGAAATTGCTCCTCAGAAACGGCGTCTATTCTGATTTTTGTCTGCAGCCTTCGCAAGAAGGCCTCATCGGCCAGTGTTTCCGGATTCAGGTTGGTGGCAAAAACAACAACTAACTCGAAGGGAATTTCGATCTTTTTGCCGCCTGACAAGGTAAGAAAATCGATTCTACGATCGAGTGGGACGACCCAACGGTTGAGAAGCTCTTCCGGGCGCAGCCGCTGCCGGCCGAAATCGTCCACAATCAGGACGCCGCTGTTGGCTTTCATCTGCACCGGGCCGGCGTAGAATTTTGTAACCGGGTTGAACTGAAGATCCAGCATCTCGATGGTTAGTTCGCCGCCGACCTGGACCGCGGGACGTTGGCAGAGGACCCAGCGCTCATCAACTTCGCAGCGAAGGTTTTCCTGTACCTTCTTGTGAATGACCGGGTCGTACACAGTGATGATCTGCCCATCCACCTCGACAGCGAACGGTATCCACACCCGTTGTTCTGCAAATACTCGAGAGAGTGTTTCCGCAATCGTGGTTTTTCCTGTGCCCGTGGGACCATACAAAAAAATTGAATTGCCGGAATTGATTGCGGTTCCGAGCTGATACAGCGTCTTGTCGTCAAGCACAAGGTTCGCGAAGGCGCGGCTGAGATCCTGGGGGTGCACCTCGAATTTGTGCACGCTCTGGGCTTGAACTTGCCGGATGTAATTTTCAAGTGATACCGGCACAGGTCCGGTGTACTGATTGAGGGCCAGCAAGTCCAAGGCTCGCGCCCGTCCCAGGGAGCTGATCGCGATTTGATACACATTTCCTACCATCCCGGTAGCGTCGCATAGCTGGTCTTTTCGAAGCCGCTGAAATAATTCGTTGGCCACCGGGAAGCCCACGCGCATACGTCCCGCAAGCTCGCGGACGGACATTTGGCCAGCCATGAAGAGAATCTTCAGGCCCAGCTCTTCGAGCAGATTTCTGGGCACATCAAATTCCTCTAGTGTGCCCGGCACGTGGACTGGGCCGGTACTTGTTTCAGCGCGCTGGGAGGTACCGAGATCCATCGGGCGATTCCTCGCTATAGTTTGTCTACGGCTTCATCGGGTCATGACCCGACGAACCCGCTCGCTATATGATCGCCGGGATGTCAGCCAAGCGTCACCGTCACTTCCGACATACGACGTCTGGGTCGGGTCACCCTGTCCTTTTCCTTAAAAATGCGAAGCATAGCGATGTGGATAGCTTCTGAGTGGGCGACAATCCACTTGCGAGGCGGTGTTTTCGGACCCGACAGCGCTGGGCCCTATTTCAAATGGACAAGTGAGTGTGGATCGGAAACAGCTATACGCCCACGGGATACGGCTTGGCCTGCTGTGGTTCGCTGCTGAACGTCAGGCGGAAGAAGATTCCCTGGAACAGCGACATCAGCCCTGTGTACCAGTACCCGATCACGAACAGCAGCAGGAAGGGCACGGTCACAAAGTTTTCGTTCTCCACCGCGTAGTACACGGTGAGCACAAAGTAGCTGCCGATGAGCAGCTCAATCCATGGCACCCAGCCCAGGCGCCGGCGGTAGGCGCGGGAGCGCGCCTTGTCGGCCTTCGATTCAATGCGGTATTTGGGCGTGCGCGCAAACGCCGACTGCTTACCAAACAGCGCCTCCAGAACCGCCCGCGAATTGGTAATGGTCAGTCCGATGCCCAGCGCCATCAAAAACGGCAGATACACCAAACACCGGTACCAGCTCTTGGGAAATAGCACCTTCTGCGACACCAGATAGAAGCTGGAAATCGAGAAGCTCGATGCCAGGAACAGGGGCAGGTCTATGTAAAGCATCTGGAACCAGCCCTGGTAGAAGCGGATGATCATCGCCGGCAGCAGCAGCACCGAAAGCGCGATCATCAGCGGGTAGCTGATATTGGCCGTCAGGTGATACCAGGCTTCCAGCTTCACCCGCCAGGAGACGTCGCTCTTCATCACCTGCGGCAGGATCTTCTTGGCTGTCTGGATCAGGCCCTTGGCCCACCGCGCCTGCTGCGTCTTGAATGCCGTCATCTCGACCGGCAGCTCGGCCGGACACTCCACATCTTCCAGGTAAACAAATTTCCAGCCCTTGAGCTGGGCGCGATAAGAGAGGTCGGTATCTTCGGTGAGGGTATCGTGCTGCCAGCCCCCGGCTTCGTCAATGGCCTGCCGGCGCCACATCCCCGCCGTGCCGTTGAAATTAAAGAACACGTTGGAGCGCGAGCGGGCGCCGTGCTCGAGGATGAAATGCCCGTCGAGCAGGATGGCTTCCACGTTGGTCAGGAAGGAATAATTGCGGTTGATGTGCGACCAGCGCCCCTGCACCATGCCCACTTTGGGCTCGGTGAAGTAGTGGATCACGCGCATCAGGAAGTCCGCCGGCGGCACAAAGTCGGCGTCGAATATCGCCACAAACTCGCCCTTCGCGGTCTTCAGTCCCTCCCGCAGCGCCCCCGCCTTGTAGCCTTCGCGGTTGGTGCGGTGGTGATAGCTAATGGGGTAGCCCTCGGCCGCATACCGCTCTACCAGCCGCCGGGCCACGCCCTTAGTCTCGTCCGTCGAATCATCCAGGAGCTGGATATCGAGCTTGTCTTTGGGGTAATCCAGCCGGCAGACCGTATCCACCAGCCGCTCCACCACAAACTGTTCGTTGAAGATGGGCAGTTGCACGGTCAACCGCGGCAGTTCGGCAAAAAGGCCCGGCGGTCCCTCCGGCCTCTCTTTCCGGTGCTTGTAGTAAAGATAGACCAGCGTGTAGCGGTGAATGCCATACGACGCCAGCCAGATCAGAACGATGAAGTAGGGAATCAGCAGCGCCAGGTCAAACGCGTTGGCCTGGTACAGCCCCTTGAAGGTCGTATCCAGAAAATGCGTGCGGACGTAATTCGTCAGCCCGTGGGGCGCCAGGAACAGCGCGAACATGAACTCTGCCGGCAACCGCAACCTCCCCAATCAGAAGCGCGCGCGGTGGCGCAAACTTTCATTGTACCTAAGTTTGTGTCGTGCGGCCTTACCTGGGTAGCGACCGCCGCCCCCGGCTGCCGGTCCGGGCGAAGCCCGGCTGATGGCTTCTAGTTCAAGAAGTAGGTGCGGTAGAGCGTGTCGCGCTGGGCCGGGCGGAAGCCGGCGTCCCGGATGATGCGCCGCAGCTCTTCCTCGGTGGTGCAGTTGTTCACCCCCGCCGCCTTCACCACGTTTTCCTCCAGCATCACTGACCCTACGTCGTTGCCGCCGAAGCGCAGGCCCAGCTGGCACACTTTCAATCCCTGTGTTACCCAGCTCGCCTGCACGTTGAGGAAGTTGGAAAGATACAGCCGCGAGATCGCGAGGGTCTTCAGGTACTCCACCGAGGTGGCCTCGTCCCAGTGCCGCCCGCCCAGCGCGGTGTTCGCCGGCTGGAAGCTCCAGGGAATGAATGCGGTGAAGCCCCCGGTTTCTTCCTGCAGATCGTAGAGCCGCTGCAGGTGGTTCACCCGGTGCTCGTAATTTTCTCCGCACCCGAACATCATGGTGGCGGTGGTGCGCATGCCCAGCTGGTGGGCGGTGCGGTGGACGTTCAGCCAGTCCTCGGTCAGGCACTTCAGGCGGGCAATCTTGTAGCGCACTTCGTCGTCCAGAATTTCAGCTCCGCCGCCAGGAATGGAATCGAGTCCCGCATCGCGCAGCCGAATGATGGTGTCGCGAATAGTCAGCCCACTGTATTCTGCAATCGCAATCACCTCTGAAGCCGAGTAGCAGTGCAGGTGCACCTGGGGGAAGCGCTGCTTGATGCCGCGCAGCATCTTTTCATGCCACTCAATTTTCAGGTCGGGATGCAGGCCCCCCTGCATGAGCACACCCGTGCCCCCCAATTCCACCGTCTCCTGGATCTTTTCGTAGATGGTTTCGAAATCCAGGATATAGCCTTGCTTGGCCTTGGGTCCCTTTAACGGCCGATAAAAAGCGCAGAAGGTGCAGTACTCGGTGCAGAAGTTGGTGTAGTTAATATTGCGGTCAATAATGTAGGTGACCACGCCTTCCGGGTGCAGCTTGCGGCGCACCGCATCGGCTTCCATCCCGATTCCGATCAGGTCGGGCGAGTTGAACAGCTCCAGTGCTTGTGCTTTGGTCAGGGACATGGCTTAGCTGGCGACTCAATATTGTAATGTAACCGGGCGTGGAATTCCGCGCCGAAGCATTTAGCACTTAGTAAATAGCATTTGGCCAGCCCATGCCGGTGCAGGGTTCACCAAACCGCCACCGAGGTTCACCGGCTAAATGCTAATTGCCAATTGCTAAGTGCTTCTTCTACGCCCTCCGCCCCGATTCCTTCCGCCGCTTTCCCGGCACCGGGAACTCCTCCACCTTCTCCCCGCGCTGCCGCTCCTGCCGCTGCATCTTGGGCCGGTACCACTTGAAATAGATGAGGGCAGCGATGGCCCCCAGCACGGCCAAGCCGATTAGCGTGTACAGCACCGGCTCATAATATTGCGAGAGGCCACTGATGATCTCTTTGCCGTACACATGCCCTACCCATGCCACCGCGAAATAGCGCGCCCCCCGGCCGGCGCTCAGGGCGGAAAGGAATTTCTTTCGCGGATACTGCAGCACCCCTGCTGCCATCAGGAATGGCACAATGGGAAATGGTGGCGGCAGGATGGCGCCGATAAACACCGTGATGAAGCCGCGTTTTTCAAAGCGCTTGTAAACCTTCTGTGAACGCTGCTTCCCGACCTTCTTCTCCAGCGTTTCCTCGCCGCCTTTTTCCGCCAGCCGGTAAGTGACGTACCCGCCCAGCACCCCGCCCACGGTGGCCATAAATGCGTAATACGGCCACCAGGCCCGCTGGTGTGCTGAAAGCAGAATCACAAACACGTCCACGCTGCCCGGCAGAGGTATCAGCGAGTTGTCCGCCAGACCCAGCAGGATCAGCCCTGGTCCGCCCAGGCGGTGCAGCCATGTCCATACCGGGTTCACCAGCAGCACTGTTATCAGGAGATTTCGCATGTCGGGCCCAGCGGCGACCGCTTTGTATTAGTTGGCCAGCTAGCAGCTGGAAGCTGGTAGCTAGGAGCTTAGAAGCATCATCCGGTCACGGAGATACTCTGGCGCGCTTACCCCCGCCGGGCGCCGCCCGGGGCGGCCATGGGCTGCAGAAAGTTAACCGGCCGAAGCAGCTCCACCGCGCCGCACTGCGCGGCATAGCGGAAGAACAGCTCCATCCCTTCCAGACAATCCCGGTCGAGCTGGTAATAGATGTTCTTGGTGAGGTAGTCCTTTACTTCGGAGGGCGTGAGCTGCAGCCGAGCCGACCACTCGCGCGCTGTCTGCTCCAGGGCCGCCGGCCCCAGTCCATGATCGCGGGAGACCTGGAAAATCCTCGACAAGTCCAGTCCGGGCTGCATCTCCGCCAGGGCGGCCTCGCGCACCGCCCAGAAGGCGAACACGAACGACTTGCCCGAGAGCCGTTTCCACTCTTCCGCCAGGTCCAGCACCTGGTAGCGCGAGCGGTCCACCTTCAGTGCCGGGTCGCCAATAATCAGCGCGGCATCGCATTCCCGCAGCATGGCTGGGAGCTCCGGCGGCAGGGAGCGAAACTCCCTCCCTCCTCCCCACCACTTCTCGAACAGCACCCGCGTGAGCGCCACTGACGTCATGGAGGAGTTGTCGGTGGCTACCGTGCGTACTCTCTCCAGCGGCACTTTGCTGACCAGCAGAATGGACCGTACCGCGCCCCGGGCGGCAATGGCCACATCTGGAATGACCACCAGCCCTGGAATGCTGTTGTAGGCAATGGCGGGAATAATGCCAATATCTCCCGTCCCCTCGCGCAGAGCGGCCGCGCAGGACGACGGTACGCTATAGAAGATATCGAAATCTTTGGCCGCTTCTCCGTGGTCGAAATCCCACATGAGAGGCGCGGTGTTGAGGTAGGAAATGGCGGAGATGCGGAGCCGTCGCATGCTGCAGCAGAACCGGTAATTCTAGCAGACCCGCCGGGACACCATTGCCTCGCAGAAAGTGTGTGGCGCGGGCACTCTCGCCCGCGTCCTGCCGCCGCGACGCTGCCAACGAGGGCACCTTGCGCCCGCTCACATTCGCGCTGTGCTCTGCTTCCTTGACACCCCCTCCTGCTGGTGCTCTAGTCGGGTATAGGCGAAATGCCGTTCTGAAAATGCATCTCCAGTAGAGACGTTGCTTGAACGTCTCATAATCATGAGCACGAATCCATCCCCCGCGCGCAGCGAAGAAACTCGCGCACTGTACTGGGTTGCCCTCGCCCTCACTCCCGGACTGGGCCCCACGCGCTCTCGCCACCTGGCTGAGTACTTTGGCTCCGTGGACCACGTCTTCCAGTCCTCCCTCACCAGTCTGGAAGCCGCCGGAATTCCCGTCGCCGCAGCGCAGTCGCTGGCTACCGGCAAATCCCTGGAACTTGCCCATGAAGAACTGGTGCGCGCCCGCGCCGCCGGGGTCAACATGGTCACGCTGGACGACCCCGCCTACCCCGCCCAACTGCGCCAGATTTACGACCCCCCGCTTGCAATTTACGTGCGCGGCGACCCGGACCTGCTTTTCCAGCCCTCCATCGCCATTGTGGGCACCCGCCACCCCACACCTTATGGCCTGGGCATGGCCGAGCGACTCTCCTGCGATCTGGCGGCGCGACACCTGGTGATTGTCAGCGGCCTGGCTCGCGGCATTGATGCGGCAGGCCACCGCGGCGCGCTCGCCGGCCGGGGTAAAACCGTGGCCATCTTCGGCACCGGTGTGGACGTCATATATCCCCGCGAGAACCAGCGTCTGGCTGACCAGATCCTGGCCACCGGCGGCGCCTTGTGCTCCGAGTTCCCCATGGCCACCTTCGCCGCTCCGCAGAATTTTCCTATTCGCAACCGTATTATCAGCGGCCTGGCCCTGGGTGTCCTGGTCATCGAGGCGGGCGAATACAGCGGCACCCGCATTACCGCCCGCTGCGCTCTGGAGCAGAACCGGGAAATGTTTGCCGTCCCCGGCAATGTGACCAACCGCCAGGCCTGGGGCCCTAATACCTTGATTAAACAGGGGGCCAAGCTGGTGGCCACCTGGGAAGATGTCTGGGAAGAACTGCCTGCCCAGATCCGGCTTCAACTTGCCCCTCCCGAGGCTGAATCCTCAGCCCCTGCTACCGCATCTCTCTTTGAAGGGGAGACGCTCACTCCTCACGAACGGCGCATCCTCAGCCTCCTCCGCCGGGACGAGTCCACCCACATTGACGAACTGGTGGAACGTCTGGAGCCCGAACTTTCCTCCTCGGAGATTTTTGCCGCTCTCTTCGAACTGGAGCTGGCCGGCAAGGTTCGCCAGCTGCCGGGGAAGAATTTTGTGAAGAGCTT
>DATGGJ010000012.1:0-2325 GCA_035308585.1 Terriglobales bacterium | reverse complement strand
AATTGGCGGCCGGAGAAAAGAGGAGCGAGGAAGTCGGAGGCGAGCTTGCGCAGGCGCACACCGGCTGCATCCACTGCCAGCAGGCGCACGGCGCCAGCACTACGGGAGGCAAACCAGGTATGTGCGCTGGCGGGAAACAGGTAGGTTTCGCGGCTCACCTCCGAGGGGGGCAGCCAGCGGAACTCGACTTCGCCGCCGGCCACGGATTTGACCTCGCATCCGGAAACGCGCGTGCTGTGAGACTCCTCGATGGCCAGCAAGGCTGAGCTGGCGCCGAAAAGCTGAATGAGTTCCCGAAATATCTGCTCCAGGCTGCCGGTGAGGCCAACGTCCACTCGTGCCATGCTCAGAACGCGGCTCAACATCGCCTTTTCCGCCCGCAGCTGTTTTTCGTTCTCCGCCAGGTAACCGATCAGCAATCCCATGGACAGCAGATAAGCGGCGCTCAGCAGCAGCCGGTTGAGTTCGGGATGAATCTGAAGCGCGGCGGGCAGACGTATCCAGCGAGCGACAGCATTTTCCACGCCCAGCAACGCGATGCTGGTCACCGAAGTGGCTAACGTTTCCCACAATCCCCAGCGATAGGCTGCCTCGAGCAGTACGAAAAGGAAGAACAGGAAGAAGGGGCTGATGGCCTCCTTGGTGTAAAGCGAGACCACGGTAGGCCAGACAATATCGGCTCCATGCACGAACAGGCGAAAGGCTAGGGTAGGGCTGAGCCGAATCCGCGCCAGGATCATGACCACAAAGCTGTGAATCAGATAAAGGAAGAGCAGAAGATAGACCACGGCTGAGTAGTGGCCGGGTTCGGTGGGGACCACGTAGATGGCGGCCAGAAAGGAAGTGGCCAGAAACAGGCGGGTGGTGGCCAGAACGCGCTCTACTCGCCGTAGTTCGCCAGGCGCGGTAGTGGTTTTAAGCCGCGAAAGAAACCGGTGCGGGTCAACCGTAAGACGCAAACGTATTCCCCGTGTGGCCGTGCAGAGTTACAGACATAGTACGGGCCACGATGGCAAAGAGCAATCGGCTTTGCTGCTTATCCCAGGTTAGGGCTGGAGTCACGGCGCAGGCAGGGCTCCGGCATCAGAACCGGCCAGGAGCAGGCGCTCCCCGGCCGCCCATTGCGAAAGACCCCGGCGGTCGAATAAGAATGCGCCCGAGAGAGAGTCTCGAAGGTGGCCCAAACTACGCCTGATTGCCAGCCAGGTGCAGAGCGTCCCACCCTTCGTCGCGAACCACGTGCGCTCCCGCGCCGTGGGCCAGCAGAAGATGGACAATGTCCAGCTGTTGGGTGCTGGCAGCCTCATCCAGAGGCGTGCTGCCACGCTCATTGTGGGCACGAGCGGCAGGATCGGCCCCTGCTTGCAACAGGCACTCGACCGCTTCCTCCTGTCCGTAAAAACAGGCCAGGTGCAATGCGGTTACTCCATCCGGCGACCAGGCATGGACCAGGTCAGGCGCATCGGCCAGCAATTCCTGCAATCGCTTCACTTTGCCCAGCGCGGCGGCCTCAAAAATGTCCAACCCAGGCGAGGTGGCCAGCAGAATTTCCAGCAGTTCCAGATTCCACTCGTAAAGGCAGCACAAGATTGCGGAGATGCCGTTGTCATCACGGCTACAAGCGACCAGGGCATCGCGTCCCACGAGTTGCCGCACAATCGAACCGCTGCCTAAGCGCATGGCGGCGAAGAGTTCACTAGCCGAAACTCTCTGATACTTCATGTCTTACCTCAGAGCTATGCCGCCATGACGGCCCCGCGACACGTCAGGGCGGCTCAATTGGGCGTGGGACAGATGTAACTGACAGCAGCATAAGGCGGAAGCAATAATGGCCAGAATGGCACGACCGTGCCTCCACATAGCACGAAAGTGCCATCAGTCGCTGGGCGGGGGACAGGAAGCAGGCTAGCCGGCCACGGCGCTTGCCAGGGCAGTCGCTACGTGCTCTATCTGTTCCTGGGAGAGCTCCGGATACATGGGAAGAGACAGGACCTCGGCGCAGGCGCGCTCCGATTCAGGCAGGCTGCCCGGCTTGTAGTTTAAGGAGGCGTATGCTGGCTGCAAGTGCAGCGGCACAGGGTAATAGACGGCAGTAGTGACGCCCTGCTCGCCAAGCGCTTTCTGGACTACCTCGCGATGGGGCACTCGGACTGTGTACTGATGGAAGACATGTTCCCCCCATCCGCCTGACTTTGGCGTGATCACCGCAGGAAGCGGCTCAAGCGCTTTATCATATGCGGCCGCGTGGCTGCGCCGCAGCCGGTTCCACTCATTTAGATGACACAGCTTTACCCGCAGGACAGCAGACTGAATCTCGTCCAGCCG
>DATGGJ010000011.1:0-4823 GCA_035308585.1 Terriglobales bacterium | reverse complement strand
CTGGAAGTCATACGCCGAAAGCCTGCCATCCGCCGGCTACACCGGCGGCGACAAGTATCCTTACCTGGAGCGCCACAATCCCTTTTCTTATTTCACTGACGTCCGCAACAGCAGCGTGCAGCGCCAGAATCTGGTGCCGTTTACTCAGTTTGCCGCCGACCTGGCCAACCACCAGCTTCCGGTCTTCTCCTACATCGTGCCCAACGCCGAGCACGACGCCCACGACTGCCCGGATGGCACCTCCGACTGTTCCGACAGCCTGAAGCTCTCCACCGCCGACAACTGGCTGAAGAGCAACCTGGGCCCGCTATTCTCCAGCCCGGTGTTTCAGAAAGACGGCTTGCTGGTCATCGTGTTTGATGAAGCCGCCACTTCCGACAGCTCTAACGGCAGCGGCCATGTGGCCATGCTGGTGGTGGGGCCCGCGGTCAAGCCGGCTTACCAGTCCTCAATGTTCTACCAGCATCAGAATACCCTGCGCCTGCTGGTCAACAGCACCGGCGCGGGGGCCGCCCCCGGCACCTCTGCCACCGCCGCCGGCATGTTCGAGTTCCTGCGCTAGAACTCCGGCCAGAGCCGGCCGGCTGTTCCCAAATGACAACTCCGCGCCGGTTCTCACGCTCCAAGTACCCATAGGATGCGACCTGTGCGATCGGCCTACCTTTATCTTGTCTGTTCCTTTGCCATCTTTTTCGGCTTGGTTTGCTCCAGCGGCTGCAGCGGCGCCCGCGGCATGTCCGCTCCCGCGCCGGCGTCCGCCCAGGGGGCTGTGCCGCAGTTCGGCCACGTGGTGCTGCTAGTGGAGGAGAATCATAGCTATGCCAGCGTGATCGGCAACTCTGCCATGCCCTATCTGAATAGCTTGGCGAAGCGCTATGGGCTGGCAACCAACTACTATGCCGATATCCATCAATCCATCGGCAATTACTTCATGCTGACCACCGGCCAGCTCATTACCACGGACGATAGCTTCACCGGCACCGTGGATGCCGACAATCTGGCGCGGGAACTGTTGGCGGCGGGGAAGACCTGGAAGGCCTATGCCGAGAGCCTGCCCTCAGTGGGCTATACCGGCGGCGATGTCTATCCCTACTTCGAACATCACAACCCCTTCTCCTACTTCAGCGATGTGCGCAACAGCAGCGCCCAGCTGCAGAACCTGGTGCCTTTCACCCAGTTTGCCGTGGACTTGGGCAACAACCAGCTGCCCAACTTCTCCTTTATCGTCCCCAACGCCGAACACGACGCCCATGATTGTCCCGGAGGCGGCCCGCAATGCGACGACGGCCTGCGGCTCTCCACCGCCGATCAGTGGCTGCAGGCCAATATCGCTCCCTTGCTGGCCAGCGGCACCTTTCAGAAAGATGGCTTGCTGGTGATTGTCTTTGACGAGTCTTTCGACATTGACATGGCCAATGGCGGCGGCCACGTGCCCCTGCTGGTGATCAGTCCCCGGGCCAAACCCGGTTACCAGTCCACCACTTTCTATCAGCACCAGAGCACGCTGCGCATGCTGATTGAGGCTACCGGAGCCAAGGCATTCCCCGGCGCTTCCAGCTCTGCGCCCGACATGGGTGAGTTCTTCCGTTAGCCCGCCGGCAGTGCGCTCTAGGCGGCCGCGCCTTCGCTGGCCGCAATTTTCACCGACCCGGAACAAACCGAGAATAGTAATTCCAGGTGGGAACTGATGCCCAGCTTGCGGTAAACACTGCGCAGGTTTTCCCGCACGGCGCGCTCGCTCAGGTTGAGGCAACGCGCGGTCTGCTCCTCGGTCAAATTGTTTAACGCACAGCGCACGATCTGCTGTTCGACGGGGGTGAGCGGGTCCAACATTGGGGCCTCCCTCGTTTGGCTGGGGCCCAGATTCGTTCCGGGCCGTTATTGAGGTGTGTTAGTTCCTGGGAGATGGGATCCGGCTGCCCAGGTAGCTCCTGGTTTGAAACTGCCTGGGCAGGCTGATCTTACGAAGTGGCTTACATGCAAATTAGGCGGAAGCGGTACTTTTGGGAATAGCACGACAGTGCCATAGGTCCACCTCCGCCAGCCTTTCTGATGCAGGCGTTTTGTGGACTGGTGGGGGGGCGCTGTTTTTGCGCCGCGGCATGATGGCGTGGGCGCCCTCGCTCGCGAACGACCGAGGCGGAGTTTGTGGCGCGGGCGCCCTCGCCCGCGAACGAAACAGTTGCGATACCGTGTCTTTTTATGGCCCCTGTGGCCTCAACTCTTCGCGACCCGCACCCCGCCGCATAAGGCGGCGCCTCCAGCAATTCCCGCGTCGCCGCCATATCGCGCCATCACCAGAGGAATCTCCCCGCAGCGCGAGTTGATGCAGCAGGCGGGCAGGCGCTGGCGGATTTCATCAAACAGGGGGCGGAGCATGGCCGCCACCCCGCCGCCCATCACCATGACGTCCGGTTCCAGCAGGTCCACCATGTTGCCCAGCCATAGTGCCAGCAGGTCCACCGTTTCCAGCAGCACCTCCCGCGCCAGCGCGTCGCCGGAGCCGTAAGCTTGGCCCACCATTTCGCTGCTCACCGCCTCCAGCTTCCCGCCTGCCATCTCCAGAATCCTGGACTGTCCGCCGGTTTCCAGTTTGGCGCGCGCTCTGCGCGCAATGGCGGGCCCGGAGGCCAGCACTTCGATGCAGCCCGGCTTGCCGCAGCCGCAACGCGGGCCGCGATAGTCAATGCTGACGTGCCCACCCTCGGCGGCCGCACCCGTACGCCCGTGGTAAATCTTACCGTCGAAAACGATTCCGGTGCCGATCCCGGTGCCCAGGGTGGCGTAGAAAACGTTGCTGTAGCCGCGGCCCGCGCCCCACTGCGCCTCGGCCAGCGCCGCCGCGTTACCGTCATTGTCCAGCTTCACCGGCACGCCCAGCGCCTGTTCCACCTCCGCCGCCAGAGGATAATTGCGCCAGCAGGGAAGATTGGGCGGATTGATAACCACGCCCTTTTCCGGATCGAGCGGACCCGGCGAGCAGATGCCGATGCCGCGTACCATTTCGGAAAACTTGCCCCCGCCCATCTTTTGCGCCAGCGCCTGGATGGCGGAGGTCACCGCCGCTAAACCGGCCGATGCCCCTGCGCTAGCCGCCATGGGCGTGCGTATCTGCTGCAGGATGGCGCCGCTCCGGTCCACCACCCCGGCGGCGATTTTGGTGCCGCCAACGTCCACACCTATAACCGGCCGGTCTCCCGGGATCAATGTCATCACAAGCCTGATGTGAGTTTCACAATTCTGTGAGATGAGGGTGCCCCAACCTTAACGATCTGTGCAAAGGTAGGTTAAGCGTCACCCTTGGCGTAGCGCTCGCTGTTGGGTTTTGACCCGCTGAGCGCAAAGAACAGAATGTACAGATAGCACAACGCCGGCACAATCAGGGCGTAGTGCAGCCCCTGCCCCCACAGCGCTCCGCCGTAGGACTTGGCGTTGATCAAATCCCCCATTCTGCCCACGAACCAGGGAATGATCGCGCCGCCCACGATGGCCATGATCATGATTCCGGAGCCGTCCCCGGTCAGAGGTCCCAGTTCCGCTACGCCCAGCGTGAAAATGCTGGGGAACATGATGGAGTTGAAGAAGCCCACCAGCAGGATGGCCCACATGGCCACGTGGCCGTTGCTGAGCACGGAAAGGGTAACCAGCGCGGTTGCCATGACCGCGCAGAAGGCCAGCAAGGTTCCCGTCTTCATCTTCTGCAGGATGGCTGACCCGATAAAACGCCCTACCATGGCGCCCAGCCAGTACAGCGAGATGTACTTGGCCGCAATCACCAGCGCCTGCTGGTAGCGGGCCGAGGCGCTCGGTGCGGCGGCCTGGGAAATGAAATGCCCAATGTTGTCCAGCGCCAGGTAATTGGCGATGGAGCTGCCAATGGCAACTTCCGCCCCCACATATACGAAAATCGCGATTGCGCCAAAGATCAGATTGGGATGCTTCCACACTGAATCGTTGACCTTCTCCCCGATATGGTGTTCCGCCGCCTGAATTTCGGGAAGCTTGGCAATGCCGATCAGGAGCGCCAGCACCACCAGGGCAATGCCCAGGCCTACGTAAGGTTTGATCACCGAAGCGGCCTGCTGCACCGCGCTCTGGTTGGCCATGACGCCTGTCAGGATCAGGTGGGCGCCTACCCAGGGCGCCACCACCGTGCCCAGCGAGTTGAAGGCCTGCGTCAGGTTCAAGCGGCTGGAGGCGGTTTCCGGCTTGCCCAGCACGGTCACATAGGGATTGGCCGCCACCTGCAGCACGGTGATCCCAGCCGCCAGCACGATCAGCGCGGAAAGGAACAGTCCAAACGACGGCACCTTGGCCGCGGGGACAAACAGGAACGCGCCCACGCCCATGGTCAGCAGCCCCAGCACCATGGCCTTCTTGTAACCCAGCCAGTCAATCACCTTGGCGCCGGGAATGGAGAACACGAAGTAGGCGGAAAAGAAGGCCGTCTGCACCAGCATGCTCACCGCCAGCTTGAGGTTGAAAACATGCTGGAAATGCGGGATCAGCACGTCGTTCAGCGCCGTCAGCCCGCCCCACATGAAGAACAGGGTGGTGACGATGGAGAGAGCCGCTCCGTAACTGCCGGGAGGAGCCTCCGTGGTAGTGACAGAGGTTTTCGTATTAGCAATGGCCATCAGTTCTTATCCATCCGCGCTCGAGACGTTGCTTGCAACGTCTTCTTCTCTACACTCACCTTTGTGGCGCGGGCGCCCTCGCCCGCGTCATGACGGCGTCCCGCCTTCCTGAGGGCAGTTTCGTTTCAGCTTACTCCTTTGCCCCTGTTCCGCGCACCCTGCCTCGTTTCCGAACACGTTGGCACA
>DATGGJ010000010.1:0-5797 GCA_035308585.1 Terriglobales bacterium | reverse complement strand
CCGCCGCCGTGGTCGTCACCAGCGCCCGCCGCGCCAGGGAACTCGGCGCCAAACCCATGGTGCGCATCGTCGCCAGGCCACCAGCGGCGTGGACCCCAAGTGGGTGATGATGGCGCCGGTGGACGCCATCCGCCAGATTTGGAAAAAGACCGGGTGGAAAAATGAAGAAGTGGATCTCTATGAGTTGAACGAAGCCTTCTCCGTGCAGTCTGTCGCTATCCTTCGCGAACTTAACCTTGATCCCAACAAGGTCAACGTGAATGGCGGCGCTGTCGCCATCGGCCATCCCATCGGAGCCAGCGGCGCCCGTGTGCTCGTAACCCTTATCTACGAGATGATCCGCCGCGACGTGCACAAGGGCATCGCCGCCCTCTGCCTCGGCGGTGGCAACGCCGTGGCCATGGCCGTCGAACGCTAACTGCGGGATTGACCGTTATATTTTCGATTTGTCATCCAGAGCGAGCGCGAATCGAGCGTGCGAGACAAGCGCGACTCGAGAGACCTTGCGTTTCGGTGGCGCGGACGCCCTCGCCTGCGGCCTTTGCCCTTGCTCTTGGCGTCGCCCGCGCCCTCAAAGAGGCTGTATAAAGCTTCTGCCCACTTCTATGCTTCGTGTTTAAAATAGAACTCGCGCGTACTCCGCGGAGGTGGCCATGCCCCGGATGCATCTCGCCAAGGTAGCGCTCGCCACATTGCTTGCTCTTCTTCTCTTCTCCCCGCTGAGCGCGCAGGTTCCCAAGGCAAAACCTAAAACAAAGACGATGTCCGCTGCCAGGCCCAAGCTCACGCCCCAGCAGCAGACCGGCCTCAGCATCCTTGACCAGCAGACCGGCGTGGCCAAAGGTCTCTCTCCGGTCATGCGCACCTTTGCCTTGATGGAAATTGCCCGCGGCTATGAGAAGCTCAACCCGCCTAAAGCTCTGGCCACCCTCCGCGACGCCTTCCAGGCCAGCCAGACCATAGAAGACGACTCTGACCCGAAAACATCCAACAAAACCTGGCTGCAGGGGCAGGTCGTAGATCGCCTGGTGGCGCTTGATCCCGCCTACTGCGAACAGCTCGTCCCCCAGCTCGCCGGGTACCCGCGCAGCGCCGCCATCAACCGGCTGGTCATGTACCACACAAGCAAGAAGCAGTTCGCCCAGGCGATTGCTTTGCTCGGTCAGTTAGATGACGAGGAGTTCCCGTACATCATCGCCAGCAATCTGGTGCAGGCCCTGCCCTCGGAGATGGCCGCCGATAAGCAGAACCTCTTCGCCCAGGCGCTGGCCAGCTACACTCAGCACGATCATAAGAGCGATCCGGGCATGGATGATTTTGCCCTGTTTATCAGTCGCACTTGGCAGGGTCTCCCCCCGGATCTGGTTCTGCAGGCGATGGACGAGGTGCTGAAACAAGCCCGCCAGTCTGATGCGAAAATGCAGATTACTATCGGCGCGGAGAAAGGCGCCGCCTCTTTCAGTTCGGTCTATGACTACAACTTATTCGAGCTGATGCCGGTGTTGCGTGCGCTTGATCCGGCGCGAGCCGATCGCCTGCTGCAGGAGAACCTTGATCTGCAGGCCACGGCCAAGCAATATCCCGACGGATTGAAGTCTCTCGATCCCAAGAATGGCATGCCCGATTCCATCACCATGCGCCTGCCCTCCAACAGCGGCGGGGTATCCTCCGACGACCGCTACGAGGAACAACTCCAGCCTCAGATCCGGCAAATCATCGCCCAAGCCGAAAAGGATCCCAAGCAGGCGCTGGCCGCCGCCATGTCTCTGCCCGACTTTCACAACACGCGCGCCTTGGCACTGCTAAGGCTGGCGGGTGCGACCTTGAAGACCAGCCCAGGTTACGCCGCCAATGCACTCGATGAGCTGATGAAAATCATCCCCTCCATTCAGCGGGAAATCGTTCAATTCGACATGCTGGCCGGGGCTGGCGATGACTACCTCAAACTGGGCAACACTGATTCCGCCAAGAAAGTAGTGGACCAGGGCTTCAAACTGGCCGAGAAACTCTACGGCACCGATACCGACGCCGACGATCCCAACCAGGCGTTCAAAGCCATGTGGCCTTCCACTTCTGCCTGGGGCCGCTTCATTGCCCTGGCAACCCGCATTTCGCCGCAAACCGCGCTGCAGGCCATCAACAATATTCCCGATCCCGAAATCCAGTCCCTGGAGACCATCGCCCTCGCCGACTCCCTGCTGGACGCGCCTCGCGGAATGGAGATGGTGACCGTGAAAACCAAAAGCAAGAACAGCTACATGGTGGGGGTGCAATAGTAGTGCAGGGTCAGTCAGGTGGCCCACTCAAGCGGCTTTGCTTGAGTGGGTAGTTTCGGAAGTCGGGCTGCGTGGACGTACCTGATGTTGCTTTTCAACTACTCAATTGCCGCATCACACAATTACTCAATGCTTCTCGCAGTCACCCCTCCCCGTGACTGCAATCACTTCCGACCGCGCCGGAATCTGTTATTCGTGCTCTTGTAGCCCCCTCCATGCTGTTTAAGACTTTGAGTGCGGCCGTCTATGGCATTGACGCCAACGTGGTCGAAGTTGAGGTTGACGTCTCCGGCATCAGAACTAACGAAGACCATTTTGTTACCGTTGGTTTGCCCGATGCCGCCGTGCGCGAAAGCCGCGAGCGCGTGCGCTCTGCGCTGAAGAATTGCGGCTACGACATTCCTCCTACCCACATCACCATCAATCTGGCTCCCGCCGACATCAAGAAGGAAGGCTCCGGCTTCGATCTGCCCATGGCCCTCGGTATCGTGGGCGCTTACGGCGGCCTGACCGCAAAAGAGATTCCTGATTACGTCTTCGTGGGCGAACTCTCCCTGGATGGCGGTGTGCGCGGAGTGCGCGGCGCCCTGCCCATTGCCATTGCCGCCCGCGGCAAAAAAATTTCTCACCTGGTGGTGCCCGAGATCAACGCCCGTGAGGCCGCGGTGGTTTCCGGCGTCGGCGTCTACCCCGTCCGCTCGCTCATGGACGTGGTGGGTCTGGTCAATGGCAAGAACGGCATTGCCCCGGTGACCATGAATTCCGATGCCGTGCTGCAGGAGGCACAGCAGTACGCCGTGGACTTCAAGGATGTGCGCGGGCAGCACACAGCCAAGCGCGCCCTGGAAGTGGCCTGCGCCGGTGGCCATAACATCCTCATGATCGGCCCCCCAGGTTCCGGCAAGACCATGCTGGCCAAACGCATGCCTAGTATCCTGCCGCCCCTCACCTTTGAGGAGGCGCTGGAAACCACCAAAATCCACAGCGTCGCCGGCGTGCTCGATCACAATGCCGGGCTGGTCGGCGTGCGCCCATTTCGCGCTCCCCACCACACCATCTCGGACGCCGGGCTCATCGGCGGGGGCGTGATTCCCCGTCCTGGCGAAGTCTCTCTTGCCCACAACGGCGTGCTCTTCCTGGATGAACTGCCCGAGTTCCCCCGCAACGTGTTGGAAGTAATGCGCCAGCCCCTGGAAGATGGGACGGTTTCCATCGCCCGCGCTGCCATGTCTCTCACCTTCCCGGCGCGCTTCATGCTGGCCGCAGCCATGAACCCGTGCCCCTGTGGGTTTTTCAATGACCGCAGCCGCGAGTGCCACTGCACTCCACCCATCATCCAGCGTTATATGTCTAAGATTTCAGGGCCCTTGCTGGACCGCATTGACATCCACATTGACGTTCCGGCGGTCAACTATAAGGAGTTGCGCGCCGCCTCCGTCCCGGAGGGTTCGGCGGAGATTCGGGAACGTGTAATCCGGGCTCGGCAAAGGCAGTTACAGCGCTTTTCCGGCCCTGGAGAGCGGATCTACTGCAACGCCCAGATGGCTCCGCGCCAAATCCGCAAGCACTGCGAGCTCAATCCCGACTGTGAACGGCTGCTGGAGCGGGCGATGACGCAGCAGGGGTTAACGGCGCGGGCGCATGATCGGATATTGAAGGTGGCGCGAACCGTTGCCGATCTGGAAGCGGCCCAAGTGATTGAGCCCAAGCACATTGCGGAAGCCATCCAGTACCGGACCCTGGACCGGACTTTTTGGGCATAGGCCATTCCGGGACCCGTTTTGCACCCTAATTCACGCGCGTCTCAACATGTCGCTTGACCCTGGGATTCTGAGCGTGTATAGGGTGGGCTGAGCCATTTTTCGAGACGGCTTATCGCTTGCAATGAGGATGCATCCGGCAAAACCCAGGTGCATCTTGGCGGTTAATAGCGCCTGGGCCGGAACCGGGTTATAAAAAACTTATCGCTAGAAAAAAGAGCAACTTGGCAGCCGCGGAACGCATCTATTAGGTCGTCTGAGGTCGTCATCCCAGCATTTTCAGTGTTTTAGATTTCAGTCACCGGAGGGGTCCCGGTAGGAAGCTGCGGTTCGGATGCTGCCGCTCAGTTGGGAGCTAACTTCATAAAAAGGAAAGGGAAACAAGGAAATGCGCTCTGATCTGGTATTTGACGCTGTACATTCCATGAAGAACCGTTATATGCTTTGCCAGCTTGCTTCCAAGGCAACGCGTAAGTTCCATAAGCCTAATACCCGAATCCAGGAAACAACGAACGAAGTCCTGCATCGGATTGCAAGCTCGGAGCGGCAGGAGGCCGTAACCGAGCCCGAAGGCGTTGCCGAGGTGCGGCGGCGGGTTGCTGCTTAGACTCACCCGCTGCTCGCTCCCGAGCGGCGTATTTAGCCTCCCGAATTACCCCCCTTTGTAAAAATCCCGTAGGTGAACATGACCATCGCTGAACTGAAAGAAAAGAACATAACCGAGCTAACCCGCATAGCTCGCTCGCTGGACCTGCCAGGGGCCAGCGGCCTGCGCAAGCAGGACCTGATTTTCAAAATTCTGCAGGCGCAGAGTGAAAAAGAAGGACACATTTTTGCCGAGGGCGTGCTGGAAATTCTGCCCGACGGCTACGGCTTTCTGCGCTCGCCGGATTACAACTACCTGCCCGGGCCGGACGACATTTACGTTTCGCCCTCGCAGATCCGCAAATTTGACCTGAAGACGGGCGACACCATCAGCGGACAGGTGCGCCCGCCGCACGAGGGCGAGAAGTATTTCGCCCTGGTGAAGATCGAGGCGGTCAACTTCGAGTCGCCGGAAGAGGCGCGCAACAAGATCCTGTTCGACAACCTGACGCCTCTGTATCCCCAGGAGCGGGTGAAGCTGGAGACCACGCGCGAGAACGTGAGCGCGCGGGTAATGGACCTGCTCACTCCTTTGGGCAAAGGCCAGCGCGGCCTGATTGTTTCGCCGCCGCGCGCCGGCAAGACCATGCTGCTGCAGAACGTGGCCAACTCCATCACCACCAACCACCCGGAAGTGGTGCTCATGGTGCTGCTGATTGACGAGCGCCCGGAAGAAGTCACCGACATGCAGCGCTCGGTGAAGGGCGAGGTCATCTCCTCCACCTTCGACGAGCCCGCCGCCCGCCACGTGCAGGTGGCGGAAATGGTGATCGAAAAGGCCAAGCGCCTGGTGGAGCACAAGCGCGATGTGGTGATCCTGCTGGATTCCATCACCCGCCTGGCGCGCGCCTACAACACCATTGTGCCGCCCTCGGGCAAGGTGCTCTCCGGCGGCGTGGACTCCAACGCCCTGCAGCGCCCCAAGCGCTTCTTCGGCTCCGCCCGCAACATCGAGGAAGGCGGCTCGCTGACCATCATCGCCACCGCGCTGATTGATACCGGCTCGCGCATGGATGACGTGATCTTTGAAGAGTTCAAAGGCACGGGCAACTCGGAAATCATCCTGGAGCGCAAGCTGGTGGATAAGCGCGTGTTCCCGGCCATTGATATCCAGCG
>DATGGJ010000009.1:0-4749 GCA_035308585.1 Terriglobales bacterium | reverse complement strand
GCCGCTCAGCCGGCGTGGCACCAACTCGGCGTCAACCGCCGCCTGCAACTCCTGCGCCGTTTTCAAAACCTGCTCCAGGAAAAGAAGTCGGAGGTCGCCGCCGTCATCACCCGCGAAGCCGGCAAGCCCTCTGTGGAGGCTTTGCTCACCGAAGTGCTGGTGGTGCTGGACGCTGCCCAGTTCTGCATTGCCAGCGTCCCCGCCCTGCTCCGCGACCGCCGTATTGGTCACGCCAACCTGGTCATGAAAGCCAAGCGCGGCTGGATCAGTCATCAGCCCTATGGCGTGGTGGGAATTATTTCGCCCTGGAATTATCCTTTTGCCACTCCCGGGACAGAAGGTTTGGCGGCGCTGGCGGTGGGCAACGCGGTCGTGGTCAAGCCCTCCGAATTCACCACCCTGTGCGCGCTGGAATTGCAATCGCTGCTGCGCCTGGCCGGAGTGCCGGATGACGTTTTTCAGGTCGTGCCCGGCGGAGGCGCCACCGGCGCCGCCCTGGTCAACTCCAGCGTGGATAAGCTGATCTTCACCGGCAGCGTGGCCAGCGGCAAAAAAGTGGCTCAAGCCGCCGCCGCCCGCCTCTTGCCGGTGGTTCTGGAACTGGGAGGCAAGGATCCCATGCTGGTGCTGGACGACGCCGACGTGGAGGTGGCTTCCAGCGCCGCCGTTTGGGGCGCCTTCGTCAACGCCGGGCAGGCCTGCCTTTCCGTGGAGCGCTGCTACGTCCACCGCAGCCTTTATGAACCCTTCCTCGCCGCGGTGGTGGAAAAGACGGGCAAACTGCGCGTAGGAAATGGACTGGATCCCTCCACCGACGTCGGCCCCATGATCCACCAGCGCCAATTGCAGATCGTCGAAGAGCACGTGGAAGACGCGCGCGGCAAGGGAGGCCGGGTGCTGGCGGGCGGCACGCGCCTGCCGCAACTGGGGCCTAACTTCTACGCTCCCACCGTGGTCGCCGATGCCCACCATGGTATGCGCCTGATGCGCGAAGAAACCTTCGGGCCGGTGCTGCCCGTCATGCCCGTCGAGTCCGAGGAACAGGCCGTCACCCTGGCCAACGATTCTGAGTTTGGCTTGGCGGCCAGTATCTGGACCCGCAACCGGCCGCGCGGCCAAGCTATCGCCGCTCGCCTGCAGGCAGGTACGGTGATGGTGAATGACGTGATTTCCTGTTACGGCATCAGCGAAGCGCCGCATGGCGGGGTGAAGTCCAGCGGCCTGGGCCGCACCCACGGCCAGCCTGGGCTGGAAGAGATGGTGTGGGTTAAATACGTGGATTCTGATCTCCTGCCGCGCCTGCGCAAAGTATGGTGGTATGGCTACGGGCCCGAGTTCACCCGCCAGATGGAGGGTTTCGTGGAGTTCCTATTCTCCCGCCGCTGGGGCGCCCGCCTGGCCGGCGGGGTGCGCGCCCTCAAGGCCTACTTCCGCCGCGGCTGGCTCTGAATCAAAACCGCAGAGTTCGTGGGGAATGCCGAGGCAAGTACCTCATTCCATTCGGGATGACTGCGAGCCTTATGCGACTTACCTTGATCCTTTCTTCCTCCGCGCCCTTTGCGTCCTCTGTGGTCTTCATTTCTGGTCTTCGGGTAGAATTAGCCCCAGCGGCCTTGCCGCGCATCTTAGCCATAAGAGGGTAGGTCCCTTGGCCACATCGGGCATGCAGGCTGCCAGTATGCCGTCAGCGCAGCAACAACTCCCCAATCACAAGGTCAAGATAAAGAAGCCAGGCCAGCGTTCCTGCAACGAAAAGGACGCGAAGGGCAAGTTCTGCGGCGGCCACCTGAAGCGCTGGTACTACCATGACGATGTACTGGAGCGGGAGTGTGGGGACGTGGAGCAGGCCTTCGGGCCGCAGGCGGAAATTTATCGCTGCGAGCATTGCAAGACCTTGTACCTGCCCAATCCCGAGGACCCGCGCGGCACCAACGTGGCCGGGCAGGGACAGATTTCGGTGTTCGGGCTGACCATTCCGCCCAAATAATTGAAGAATGAAGAATGAAGAATGAAAACCAAACCACTCGACGATCGCGGTTGAGGTTTTTTCAATCTTCAATCATCAATCGTCAATTAATGCATTCTTCATTCGAAATTCTTCATTCTTAATTTAACTTTGCTTGCTTCCGAGCTCATCTACGACTGGAACCAGGCCGCCCTTAATCTCCGGCCCAGCGGCCCGGTGTTGCTGAATGACGAAAGCCTGCGCGATGGCCTGCAGTCGCCCTCGGTGCGCGATCCCTCCATCGGCGACAAAATCCGCATTCTCCACCTCATGGAGGACTTGGGCATCAACATGCTCGACCTGGGCCTGCCCGGAGCCGGGCCGCGCGCCTGCGAGCATGTGGAGGCGCTGGCCCGCGAAATCGCCAATTCGCGGCTGAAAATCAAGCCCAACTGCGACGCCCGCACCCACCAGAACGACATCCGGCCGATTGCCGAAATCTCGCAGCGCGTCGGCCTGGCCATTGAGGCCGCCACTTTCATCGGCTCCAGCCCCATCCGCCGCTACACCGAAGGTTGGACCGACGACTTCCTGCTCCACACCACCGAGGAAGCGGTCAAATATGCGGTGTCGTTGGGCTTGCAAGTCATGTACGTCACCGAAGACACCAGTCGCTGCGACCCGGAGATGGTGAAGCGCCTGTACGCCACTGCCATCCGCCACGGCGCCCGCGCCATCGTCATCTGCGACACCTGCGGCCACGCCACCCCCATGGGCGTCTTCGCCCTGGTGAAGTTCGTGATGGATGAGGTGGTGAAGCCCTCCGGAGAACAAATTCGCGTGGACTGGCACGGCCACTGCGACCGTGGCCTGGCGGTGGCCAACTCCCTGGCCGCGCTGGTGGCGGGAGCGCATTGCGTGCACGCCTGCGGTCTGGGCATCGGCGAGCGCGTGGGCAATACCCAAATGGACCAGATGCTGGTGAACTTGAAGCTCATGGGCGTGCCGCCCTGGGAGCAGCAGGACCTCACTAAGTTGCGCGACTACTGCCTGGCGGTCTCGCAGGCTACCGGCGTGCCCATCCCCGCGAACTATCCCGTGATCGGCGAGGATGCCTTTCGCACCGCCACCGGGGTGCACGCCGCCGCCGTCATCAAGGCTTACAGAAAGAACGATACCGAACTGGCCAACGCCATCTACTCCGGCGTCCCGGCGCACTATTTCGGCATGGAGCAGGTGATTGACATCGGTCCCATGAGCGGCAAATCCAACGTGCTCTTCTGGCTGGAACGTCACGGCATCGCCGCTAACGACGAGCTTGTGGACCGCATCTACAAGCGCGCCAAAGCTTCCGACCGCCTGCTCACCGAGGCTGAGATCCTGGAGTGCTGCCAGGCCCCCGCGGGAACAAAACCGAACGCCTGATGCTGACCTTCTCCTTCATTTCTCTGCCGGGCGGCACAGCGCCTGCCGCCTGGATTCCTCCTGTTGCGCCAGCGCCTGCAACCCCGCCGCCTGGCTCTGCAGCCCGCTGAGCAGCGACTCCCACATGTCGGCGCTCACCTGCAGCCCGTCGCGCACGGTGGCATCGCGAACGATCCCGGCGTCGTTTCGCAGCATGGTGAGCAGGGCGCGCAGGCCGGAGCTTTCCTTCTGCATGGCCTCGGCTTGCTCGCGGTGGCGCTGCGCCATGGCCTGCCACTCCTGTTCGCAGGCGGACGCGGATGCGGCCTGGGATGCGGCACGCCCTGGCGCTGGCGCCGCCCAAACCAGACCGGCCAGCAGCAGAAATGACAGGAATGCGGCTAAAAGTCTCATTCGTGCGTCCTCCGGGAGACGTAATCACTTACGTCTCTACCATAGATTCGCGGACAAGAAGATGACATCGTCTTTACAATCAGCGTCGCCGCCGGGGCGTCACGGCTTGCTCCGCCCCGCTGATTTGGGAGTATGCTATAGCCAAGGTTGTGGGTTATGCGGGGTCTGCTGACCATCGGACTCATGACGCTGTTGCCGCTTGCGGCTGCTGCCCAGTGGCATGGCGCGCCCCCCAGAACCGCTCCAGTGCGTCCCGCCATGGCAATGAGGGCAGCCCCCATGGCCCGTCCCTTCATGTCGCGGCCCGCGCCTATGCCGGTGAGGGGATTTCATTTCCGCCCCACGCCGCCGGGTAGCGTAATGCCCCTTCGCCCACACGGCCGGCCCGGCTCCCGCTCCGGGCACGTGGGTTTCGGCTTCGGTTTCGGATTGGGCAACTACCCCTTCGGTGTGCCGCCCCAAAACCGCTGCTTCTCGGATGCCTTCTTTGATCCTTTCTTCTGCACCCGCAGGCCGGTTCCGTTCAGAACCTTCGGGTCGTTCGCTTCTTTCGGCGCTTATCCCGTTTACAGCTATCCCTTGATGACGGATTACTCCAGCCAGGACTACTCGGATGCCGCCGCCCAGCAGTTGGCACAACAGAGCGCTCAGGCCGGCGCTCAGGCCAGCGAGTTGACCGGGCAAATCGAGCAGTTGAGGGAAGAATTGCAGCAACTGCGCCAGCAGCAAAGCACGCCCGTCGCCGCCGCCGCGCCGGCTTCAGCGCCGGTGCGGGCCGCGCAAGTGGAAGAGCCTCCCGCGCCCACCACCCTGGTTTTCCGCGACGGCCGCCGCAGCCAGGTGGAGAATTACGCCATTGTGGGCAACACGCTTTGGGTGTTCAGCGAACAGCGGCGCAAGAAAATCCCCATCGCCGATCTGGATCTCAAAGCCACGCAGCAGGCCAATGCCGACCAGGGCGTGGATTTCGTGCTTCCCTCTTCCCT
>DATGGJ010000008.1:0-7768 GCA_035308585.1 Terriglobales bacterium | reverse complement strand
CCTCGTAATGTAATCGGTCATGGTCATCAGCAGCAAAATCGCCAACCAGAAGAACCCCGCCAGAATCACCAGCAGCGTGGTTTTCACGTTTAGGTATTTGACATGCATGAAGAACAGCACCACCAGCGAGCCCTTGATGCTCGCAATCAGCAGCGCCACCACGATGCTGAACTGTCCCAGGTCCACGTACGACACCGCTGCCGTGGTCACCGTCAGGCACATCAGCGCCGCCCAGACCGTGAAATACACCTTCGCGCTTATGATCTTTTCCATGTCGTTCTCAACCCACGTGATGGTGGCCGATCAGGTACAGCAAGGGGTACAGATAAATCCAGACCAGGTCCACGAAGTGCCAGTACAGGCCCACGTTCTCGATGGGGTTGTGATAGTCGGCTGAAAAATGCCCGCGCTCGTTCATATACAGCATGGAGGACACCAGCCCGATCCCAATCAGCACGTGCAGCGCGTGGAAACCGGTCATAACGAAATACAGGACGAAAAACATCTCCACGTGGCGGGGGTCAATGCCGGCAAAATGAAATGCTGACCCGGGAAACTCGTGCGCCAGCCAATGCTCGTGGTATTCCATCCCTTTCAGCACCATGAAAGCGATGGCGAAGCAGACGGTCGCCGCCAGCATCACCGAAGTCAGACGCCGCCGTCCCTGCTGGATGGCCAGCACCGCCAGGACCATGGTCAGGCTGCTGCAGATCAGCACCGCCGTGTTGATGGTGCCGATCCAGAAGTTCATGTGCTGGCTGCCTTCCTGCCAGGCCACGAAATACTCGTAGCGGTACAGCAGGTAGGCCATGAACATGCCGCCGAAAAACATGATTTCGGTGATCAGGAACACCCACATGCCCATGGAGGAAGCGTCGCGCTGCTGCTCCATGTCCTCGAAATGGTGCCGCAGTTCGTGGGTGGCCAGGGCTTGGCTGCTATCCGACAACGGGGACCTCCTCGGGAAGCTCGTCGTAGTTGTAAGCCTCCCAGGTCACGACGGGTGTCTCTTCAAAGTTATAGGTGGGCGGCGGCGAAGCCGTTTTCCATTCCAGGCCCGCCGCTCCCCAGGGGTTGTCCCCCGCTTCCTTCCCGTACCGCAGGGACCACAGGAAGTACACCATGGGCAGCAGGTAGCCCACCGCCAGCACCGTGGAACCGGCCGTCGAAAGCACGTTTAGAACCTGGAACTCCGGCGTGTAGGCGTGGTAGCGCCGCGGCATTCCCGTCCAGCCCAAAATGAACTGGGGGAAGAACGTCAGGTTGAAGCCGATAAAAATGGTCAGCGCCGCCAGTTTGCCCCAGGCCTCTGGATACATGCGTCCGGTAATTTTCGGCCACCAGAAATGCATGCCCGCCAGGTAGGCCATCACCATGCCCCCTACCATGATGTAGTGGAAGTGGGCCACCACAAAGTAGGTGTCGGTCACGTGCACATCCACGCCCAGCGAGGCCAGGAACAATCCCGTCATCCCCCCCATGGTGAACAGCCCGATGAATCCCATGGCGTACAGCATGGGCGTCGAGTAGTAAATCTTTCCCTTGTACATGGTGGCCGTCCAGTTGAACACCTTGATCGCCGAAGGCACCGCCACCAGGTAGCTGAAGAAGGAAAACACCATCGCCGAATACACCGAGATGCCCGCCACGAACATATGGTGCGCCCACACCAGAAAACCCAGCACCGCAATCCCGATGCTGGCCAGAGCTACAAATTCATAGCCGAAAACGCGTTTGCGCGAGAAGCAGGGAATGATTTCGCTTACCACTCCCATCCCCGGCAGAATCATGATGTACACCGCGGGATGCGAGTAGAACCAGAACAGGTGCTGGAACAGCAGCGGGTCCCCGCCCAACTGCGGGTTGAATACTCCCAGGTGGAACATGCGCTCCAGGCCCACCAGCGCCAGGGTGATGGCCAGTACCGGCGTGCCCAGAACCTGGATGATGGCGGTGGCGTAATTCGACCACAGGAAAAGCGGCATCCGTCCCCACGTCATCCCCGGCGCCCGCATTCGGTGGATGGTCACTATAAAATTCAAGCCCGTCAAAATGGAGGAAAACCCGGCAATAAAGATGGACACCGCCGCCAGCACCACGTGCGTCCCCAGATAAGCCGTGCTTAGCGGCACGTAAAAGGTCCAGCCCGTGTCCACGCCCCCGGTGAGGATGGTGTACAGCATGACCCCGCCGCCGACGATGAACAGGTACCAGCTCAGCAGGTTGATGCGCGGAAACGCCAGGTCTTTGGCCCCGATCATCATCGGCACCAGGAAATTTCCCAGCACCGCCGGCACCGCCGGGATGAGGAAGAAAAAGATCATCACCTGCCCGTGCATGCTGAACAGCTTGTTGTAGGTGTCCGCCTGCACCAGGTCGCCCTGCGGCGTCAGCAGTTCCAGACGTATCAGCAGCGCGAAGAAACCGCCAATAAAGAAGAAGAACGTAATCGAAATCAGGTAGAGCAGCGCGATGCGCTTGTGGTCGGTGGTCAACAGCCACGACCGGAAACCATAATCGGCGTTCAGATAATGTTCGCGCTCCGCGGTTATTGTGCTTGCGCTCGCCATATCACTTCACCCTTGGTTTGGCTGACACTTGGGGTACGGGTGGACGGTTGCTCACCACCCCGCCCGGCTGCGATCCCTGCAGCGATTTCACATAGGCAATCAGGCTCAGCAGTTGTTCTTCGTTCACCACGCCCTGGAAGCTGGGCATGATGTTTTTGAAGCCGGCCACGATTTTGGCCCCCGGATTCAGAATGGATTCGCGGATGTAGTTCTCGTCCGCCGTTACCGTTCGTCCGTCTTCCAGCAGCACCGGCTTGCCGAAAACCCCCACCAGGTTGGGACCTCGGCCTTGCGTGTCCGAACGGTGGCAGCTGCCGCATCCCAGTTGCTGGAACAGCTTCTGGCCCGTGGAGGCCAGCGAGCCCTCCCCTCCCCCGCCCGAAAGCCACGCCTCGTAGTCGGCCGGATTCAGCACGATGATGCTGCCGATCATTCCCGAGTGCTGCGTTCCGCAATATTCGGCGCAGAACAGGTGATAGGTTCCCGGCCGGATGGCGTGAAACCACAGCGTGGTGTAGCGCCCCGGCAGCACGTCCTGCTTCAGCCGGAACGCGGGCACGAAGAAGCTGTGAATCACGTCCTGCGAGGTCATGATCAGCTTCACGTCCCGGTCCACCGGCACGTGCAGCTCGTTGATCTCCCGCTGCCCGTCCGCGTGCTCCAGCTTCCACATCCACTGCTTGGCGACCACGTACACGTCCATGGAGTCCGCCGGCGCCGTCCGTTCCCCGAAATAAATGACCGCTCCCCACACGAAAAAGATTAGAAATATGCCGAACGGCACCAGCGACCATGTCGTCTCCAGCGCCAACGAACCCATGATCGGCGTCGCCTTCTCTACTTGGTCGTGGCGGTAGCGCAGGGCAAACAGCGTTACCAGGATAAAGATCAGGATGGTGACCATGCCGGTCACCAGCAATAAGAAGATGAACAGTGCGTCCAGATTGCTTGCCGAAGTCGCAGCCCGCACCGGCCAGATTGGGAAATTCGGAAACATAACTTACTTGGCCCGTCCTTGAACCCTGTATTTTGGCTCCATCCGGAACATCACCACCAGAAACACGCTCACCATGGCCAGCCACACCGCTCCGGAGATGCGCAGCACCCGGCTGATAATGGCGCTATATGTCCCGCTCTGCGGGTCATAGCGGTAGCAGTACAACAGGGCCTCGTCCGTTAGCGTCCCGATTTGCCCGTTGGAGGCCTGAACCAACCCCAGCCGCAGGTCGCGTGGCGCGTATTCAATTCCGTAGTAATACTGCGCAATCTTTCCCTCCGGCGTCAGCACCATAATGGCGGTAGGATGGGCAAACTGGTTGCTCTGGGCGTTGTATTGGTACTGGAACCCTGCCGCCTGGGTCAAAGCCGCGATCGAGGCTGCGCTGCCGGTCAAAAAATGCCAGCCCTTTTCCGCCTCCGGCCGCCCGTAGGTGGCCAGCACCATCTTCTTCTTCGCCGCTGCCATCTCCGGCGTCTCCTGCGGGTCGAAGCTCACCGTCAGCACCGTAAAGTCTCTGCCCACCGTGTAGCCGATCGCCCGTAGCGCCCCCGTCAATCCCTGCAGCACCTGTCCGCACAGCATGGGGCAGTGGAAGTAGACGAAATTCAAAATCACCGGGCCGTTCCCCAGATATTGACCCAGCCGCACCTGCTTCCCGGCTTCATTCCGGAACTCCAGGTCCGCCGGTATCTGCTTGCCCAACCGTTGCTGGATGCCCACGTGCTTCAACTGGGGCGGACGCGCGCTGGCCGGCGGCGACAGTGGATCCAGCGTCTGTCCCCACGCGCCCACGGACAGGGCCGCCGCCGTAATCGCCCACAGCGCCATTCTTGCCCGCATCTTCCTTCTAGTGTTCACTTCTTCTCCTGCGGAACTCCGCCCACCGGTTGCGTGGCTGTCGGTCCCCGTTCTACCTCAGCCGCTTGCGCCGTCGTGGCCGGGTTCTCGCCCCCTTGCCGCACCGGCAGACCCCGCTGCGCGATAATGTCTATCGCCTGCTCGATGGGTATGTGCGCTATCCCCGCCTGCTGGTCCGCCCAGCCGTAGCTGTTGAGAATCTCTTCTTCCTGGGCGCGGAACTTGTTCAGGTCGGCCGCCGGATTCGGCTGCAGCTGCGGCTGCGGGAAGCCCTGCACCACCCGCTCCGTGTTCATGTTGTCGTGCGCCGTTTGCAGCGGCGAGGGCATCCGCGCCTGCTTCCCGTGGAACCCGTTCAGATAGGCGTAGAAACCCCACAGCACGAAGTAGATGAGCACCGAGGTCACCGCCAGCCCCACCAGAAACAGCAGCACCCCGTGCGGACTCAAATCCCGCCGCTCGTAGCGCGTTTCCGGGTTCTCGATCTCGTGCTCCGCTTTGTTCGGTTCGTCAGTCAATGTCAGGCCCCAATATGGCGCGGGCGCGCGGGTCGTGCAGCGGCGCCAGCGGCCGCGCTCTCAGGTTGCGGTAAAACAGCCATACCCAGAATCCGCCCATGGCGATGGGAATCGCCAGGTCCAGCCAACTGATGTGAAACGCATCCCGGTTGAACGCCGGTTCGATTTGCCAGAACAGGTCGGTCCAGCGCATCGCCAGCATCCACACCGCCACCCAGACCAGCGCCCGCGGATTCCTCTTCAGGTTTTTCGAAAGCAGCAGCAGGAAGGGCACGGCGAAATAGAACATCAGCAGGCAGAAGCCCACGTATCTCCAGCCGTGGTGCAGGCGCGCCAGGTACCAGCTGATCTCGTCCGGTTCGTTGCCCGCCCAATCTATCAGCCACTGCGAAAACGTGAACCACCCCCACAGCATGATGAACGTCAGCATCAGGTTGCCGTAATCGTTCAGGTTGCTAGGCTTCAAAATCCGCCTCATGGGCTCGTACTTTGCCATCACGATGGCCATCACCGTGGCCAGGCACAGCCCCGCCAGTCCCTGTCCGGCAATAAAAATCATGCCGTAGATGGTGGAGACCCAGTGCGGCTGCAGCGTCATCACCCAGTCCACCGAAGCAAACGTCATGGTGAAGAAGTACACCACCAGCCCCGGTCCGCTCACGCCCCGGAAGCGCGCTCCAAACTCGCGGTCCGGCGGCTGGTCCTGCAAGCCCGACCAGCGCAGCAGAAAATAGGCCGCTACTCCCCAGCCCACGAAATAAATCACCGCCCGCAGCACAAACAGCTTCCCGGAGAGATACATCTGCGCCTGGTGTTGCGCTCCCGCTTCCACCACCTTGGCCGGGTCGGTCCAGAAGTAGAGGTGGTGCATGCCGATGATGATGGGCACGAACAGCACTGCCATCAGCCACAGGCACCGGCTTCCCGCCTCGAAGAAGCGGCGCAGCACCATGCCCCAGCTGCCTCCCGTCAGAAACTGCGTCATCAGCAGCGCCAGGCAGCCCAGCGTCATCTCCAGCCACCACATGTAGCCCAGCAGGTAGGAGTGCATGGCCTGCGCCGGAGCGAAGATGAATCCCAGAATGCTGGCAATACCGAAAATGATTCCTACCCACAGTGACCGTCGCTGAATCACGGCCGCCGCCGGCGGTGCGGTCAGGTTCAGTTCCGTGTGCGGCGCCGTGCTCACTTCTGCACCCCCTGCCCCGTCGTCCCGCTGGGCGTGGTCGCGCCACTTCCGGGCGTGGCTGGCACCGGCGGCGGCTGCGAGAGCATGCGGTCCCGGTCCGCCGGCGGCACGATGCTCAGCGGGGCTTGCTGGCTCAACTGCAGCGCCCGGATATAGGCGATGATCGCCCACCGGTCCCGCGCCGGTATCTGCTCCGCATAATCGGGCATGGCTCCAAATCCATTCGTGATCACGTCGAAAAAGTGTCCCAGCGGCGCGTTCCGCAGCCGGTCAATGTGGTAGGAGGGCGGCCGCCGGTAGCCGCGCTGCACGATCATTCCGTTCCCGTCTCCCAGCCGCGAGTGGCAGGGCGCGCAATAAATGTTGTACCGCTCCCGCCCCCGCTCCAGCACTTCCCTGGTCGCCGGAAACGGCATCTCGTCCCCCGGATTGCCGTTCACCATGCCGGTATAAAAATAGGAGTCGGCGCGCAGCTCCCCGCGCGCTATGGTTCCCGGCTCCAGCGGCCGCGAAGACCGCAGGTCGGCGTAGAAATCGCTCATGCGCAGCGGCTTGAACCGCGGCTGGTCGTGCATGTCCAGCCGGCATCCCGCCGCCAGCCCCATGGCCAGCAGCAGCCCGGCTACGCTGCTCAGTTTCTGCCGCCGCTTAATACGGCACCTCCGAGACTGCATGCCCTCCCAGCCCTTCCAGAAAGCGTTTGGTCCCCGCCAGGTCAAAGCGCGGGTCAGCCGCTTCAATGCACAGGAAAAACCGGTCACGCGTTGCGAATGCAAAGCGGGGCGCGTGAAACAGCGGGTGGTACGGCATGGGCAGCCCGTTCAGCCCCAGCATTCCGAACAGCGCCGATAGCGCCGCGCACAAAATCGTCACCTCGAACGTCACCACCAGGAACGCCGGCCAGGAGTTGTACGGCTTGCCTCCGGAATTGATGGGATAGCTCACCGCGCTCATCCACCACTGCATCAGGTAACCGCCGGCGCAACCCAGCAGACCGCCGATCAGCACCACCAGCGGCATGCGGTCGCGCTCGAAGCCCATCGCCTCCGCCAGCCCTTCCACCGGGAAGGGGCTGTAGCCGTCCATCTTGCGGTAGCCCTCCTCGTGCGCTTTGCGCGCCGCCAGCAGCAGGTCGGTGGGATTGTCGAATTCGGCCAGCAAGCCGTACACCGGTACCAGGCTCATGGTTCGACCTTCACCTCCGCCTCCGGCAACAGCTCCCGCAGTTCAAATATGGAAATCATCGGCAGCACCCGCAGGAACAGCAGCATGCACATGAAGAAAAACCCGATCGTTCCCAGGAAGGTGAACCAGTCCCATTTGGTCGGGTAGTACATGCCCCACGACGAGGTCAGGAAGTCGCGGTGCAGGCTGATGATCACGATCACGAAGCGCTCAATCCACATCCCGATCAGCACGTCCAGCTCCACCAAAAACAGCCAGCCCGGGTTCCGCCTCACCTTGGGAATCCACAGCACCTGCGGAATCACCACGTTCATCAGGATCAGCGCCAGGAACACCCACCAGTACGGCCCGTGCGCCCGGTCCCAGAACTGGTACATGTCGTACTTGTTTCCCCCCAGCCAGGCCATGAACGGCTCCATGATGTAGCCGTAGGCCACGATCAGTCCCG
>DATGGJ010000007.1:0-5159 GCA_035308585.1 Terriglobales bacterium | reverse complement strand
CCCTTCCGCCTGCTCGCGGGATTGCAATTCCTGCTGCAGGCGCTCGCGAACCGACTCCGGCAGGCGCGACTCCAGCAGCAGTTCATGCAGCACGCCGCTGGGCAGGGTGTGGGCGAGCTCGGCGGCCTGCCCGGCGGGAGTAAGCGGGTTGCGCAGGAGAGCGATGAGCACCTCGCGCCGCAGGGACCACTTGCCATCCTGGCAGACCAGTTCCACCAGAGCCGCCGTAGCTTTCTCCGACAGCAGCGCCTTGACGACCAGAACTTCAGTAAGAAATGGATTGGTGACCGCGGCCTCGACCACGCGCGGCTCGGAGTCGAGCAGCAGGGCGGCGGCCACCCGCCCGGAGGCGCGCCGCGCCAGGGTACTGCGCTCACCCAGAGTGATTTTTTCCAGACGCGATACCAGGGTCTCCTCCGCCGCCTTCCTGATGTCGGCCAGCGCCGTGGGCGAAAGCGCCAGCTGCATGAGCTCGAAGGTATAGAGATGGCGAATTATGGGCAGGGATACGTGGCGCGGGGTCTTGATGTGGCCAACCACGCCCGCCAGCACCCGGCGCGACTTGAGCGCCGCAACATTCTTGCTTAGCGCCTCCAGCGTTTCCGGGGGCAGGTCGCGGCGCTCCAGCAGGGCTAGCGCCAGTTCTTCGCTGAGCGCGGCATTGGACGCGGCGCGATTCAAGTCATCCGCCGAATGGCTGTGGATCAGAGTTGTGAGTTCTTCGGACATGGTGCTCGGTGGTCAGTAGCCGGGAGGTCGGTGGGTTTTGCTGACTCCTGACTCCCGATTCCTGACTACTCGTTTTTTCTTGCCAGCCACAAGGCTCCCTGGGCCGGCTCCACTACTTTAGCGTCAATTTCCGCCTGGGGATGCAGGGAGCGCAGGCTGTTGCTGAAAATCTGGCGCACCAGGGCCGCATTCTGAAAGACGCCCCCGGCCGTGGCCACGCGAAAGGCTTGCCGGCCGTGCCACAGGCGGTCAGCCACAATCCTGGCCAGCTGCGCCAGTTCGGTGGCCGCATGGGTAAGAATCTCACTGGCACGGGAGTCGCCGCCGGCGGCCGCTGCCAGCACCTGGGGAAACAACTCGGCAAAATCGGGAGGCGGGATGGCGTTGGCGGCGCGCACCACATCGTCGCGCGAGCCCAGGTGCCAGGTGTTCATAATGCTGCTGACCAGAAGACTGCTGGCGCCCAGGTCGTGGGCGCGCATGGCGGCGGCCACAGCGGCGCGCCCGATCCAGTGGCCCGAGCCTTCGTCGGAAATGGCGAAGCCCCAGCCGCCCGCCCGCGCGGTTTCGCCGCGCTCATTGCGGCCATAAGCGATGGAACCGGTGCCGGCAATTACCACCAGCCCGGGAGCGCCGCGGAAGGCGGCTTCCAGGGCAATCACCATGTCTCCGGCGACCTCGATCTGGCCGCCCACCACTTCCGCCAGAAGGGCGCGAACCTGCTTTTCGATCTGAGGCCGGGCGGCGCCCGCCATGCCGATGCAGGTACGCGTGAGTTGCGAAGGCTGGATTTTGGCCGACGCGCAAGCTTGGCTGATTGCCGCATGGAGGGCCTGGCGCGAGCGCTCTTCGCCCACACGAATGGGATTGCTGCCCGCGGCGGTGGCGCTGGCCAGCACGGCGCGCTCATCGCCCAGCAGGCAGGTGGTCTTGCTGCCGCCTCCGTCAATGCCCAAGAACCAGGGCATGAGCGTGTTGTATCACAACAGGAGTGAGGGGTCAGGAGTCGTGAGTCGGCGGGGAGTAGGTGGTAGATGGTAGTTGGTAGTTGGTAGATGGTAGTTGGTCTCCCGAGCAGCGGCTCGAGGAGAATAAGCCAGCTACGCGCTACCAACCACCAGCTACTGCACATCAATCAGCACATCCTCGCCTTCCACCTTGATGGGATACACGGCCAGGCGGAAAGCAGGACTGTGGCCTGCCTGCCCGGTCTGCGGGTCCCACTCCCAGCCATGCCAGGGGCAAACCACCTTGTTGTCCATGATGACGCCCTGGCCCAGGGGCCCGCCGCGGTGCAGGCAAACGTTGTCCATGGCGGAGATGGTTCCGTTCACGTTGGCGACGCACACCACTTTTTCGCCAATGGTGAATTCTTTGGCTTCGCCGGGCTCGGGCAGGTCGGATTTGGCGGCAATGCGAGTGAAGGGCATGGAGCAGTTGCCGGCTGCTGGCTTCTAGCGGCTAGCTCCTGGCTTCTGGCTCGAACCTGGGTCAGTCCGCCAGGAGCTAGCAGCTACAAGCTAGCAGCTACTTGGGCTGAAGGGTTTGCGCGATCATGACCTGCCGCTTGAACGCCTCCACCATGCTGTCATCCAGCCGCACTTCGGTGGGACGCTTGGCCAGGCTCATGCGGTCAATTTTGTCCTGCAGCTTGAGCAGGGCGTAGAAAAGGTTCTCCGGGCGCGGCGGGCAACCGATGACGTACACATCGGTGGGCACAATGCGGTCCACGCCCTGCAGCACGGCGTAGGTGTTGAAGGGCCCGCCAACCGAGGAGCAGGCGCCCATGGAGATGACCCACTTAGGGTCGGGCATCTGGTCGTAGATGCGCTTGACCACCGGCGCCATTTTGAGGGTGACGGTACCGGCCACGATCATCAGGTCGCTCTGGCGGGGGCTGGGACGAAACACCTCCGAGCCGAAGCGGGCGATATCGAAGCGGGCGGTGGAGGAGGCGATCATCTCGATGGCGCAGCAGGCCAAGCCAAAGGTCATGGGCCACAGCGCCGACTTGCGCGCCCAGTTGAAAACGTAATCTACGCTGGTGATGAGGAAGTTCTTTTCAAACTTGTTCTGCAGCCAGGCCATGGGTCCTCTGGGATTCCTCGGAAAGCCTTCTGTGGAGCGCCCTGACGTGCTCTTCTCACTCGTCCACCGAACGCTTCAGTCTAGGGCGGGGGGAGGGGTGTGTCAATCAGGGTGGCCCACCTTTGCGCGCGGAGGCGAACCGCTGAGGCCATCATAAATTTGGCGCTTTTGCCGCCAAAGATTACTTTTCCCACCCTTGGCAACCGCAAGGATGGGGCAGCCCCTCTCCCGTGGGGGCGAATGTGGACCGCCCTATGTTCCCACTCAAGCAAAGGTCGCTTGAGTGGGCCACCTGGGCCGATTCAATCTCGCGCCGCTTCAGCCTCGCCTGAGTGTTTCCCGCAGGGCTTCGAGCAGGGCCTTGGGACCCTCATCGGCGAGGACGTTGGCGTCGGGATTAATCTTCAGGTCCGGAAACCTGGCATCGGAAATGGTGATCAGGCGGCAATCTGGGGAGTGCTGGCGCACCAACTCGGCCAACTCCTCCACGGTGTCATTGGAGAGCGTGTAGGTAAACACGGCCACGTCATAGTCGCCTTGGCGGATGGCGGCAACGGCCTCCACCTTGCTCTCCGGGATGGCCACGAGAAAGCCATGGGCGCGCAGCACCTCCGCCCGGTACAACGCCAGCTCGCGGAACTTTCCGAACAACAAGACGCGGTTCCGGGGAGCGCTTCTGACCCGGCCCTTGCGCGCCCGGCCGTCAACTTTGCCCGCCCTGCGGCGCGAACGGTTGCCGGCGCCACGAAGCAGGAGGATTAGTGGAAGGTTGCCGAGGGGTGCGGAGCTGGGTACGGCGGGGGAGAGGCTGGCCATAGCCCTACATTGTGCCTCCGGCGAGGAATTGGCGTGCGTTTGCGGCAGTAGTATACACATCCAGGCCGGGCTGTCTGTTCCCATATTGCGGAAATTCGGAGGTCGTCCCACATCCAGCGAAAGAGGCTTGAGTGGCCACCGAAGGGAGAGCCGAGGGCCGCCCTCCGAAGTTTCCTTATTCCAACCGCCAGGGAGAGCGCTCCGGCCAGCGGCGCAGGGCATCGAGCGCCCAGGCGTTTGATTTGTCCTTGTGGCAGGAGTTGCAGGGATTGGGAATGCTGTACTTGTCGGTCATTTCCGGGGAGATAAAGCGGAAGGTGTGGGCGTGGACGAAAGCCCCGGGAGCGTTTTCCGTCTCGATCTGGGGCATGTGGCAGTCCACGCAGCGGCTGCCGGGGGTGCCGGCTTTGTGGTGGGTGTGCTGCTCCAGGGTAGCGGTGCGCGGGCCATTGGGCGAAAGCGGGCCGTGGCAATCCAAACAGAGCTGCTCGGCTGGCTGGCGCAACTGGGCGTAATTGCCGGTGCCGTGCACGTCGTGGCAGCTGAAGCAGGTGATGCCTCGGCGGTACATCACGCTCTGCACGAAGTCGTTGCCCTGCATACGGTTCTTATGGGCGGTGCCGTCGGCGAAGTAGTAGAAGCCGGCCTGGCCGAGGGGGTGAGGCTCCAGGCGCCAGAAATTCTGCAGATTCAGTGCCACGTTATAGCCCACCGGCCAGTCGTAGTATTTGCCGGCCAGGGGAGTGGCCAGCGGGCGTCCCTGGGAGTGGCATTGGATGCAGGTGTCATTGGCGGCAACGTAATCCAGGCGCGCGGGATTCAGGATGTTGCCGCGGGCAGGATGGGCCACATGCCCGCTTCCCGGTCCATGGCAGCGCTCGCAGCCCACGTTCCATTCGGTGACGGTGTGGGTTTCAACGTTGTAATTCACAGAGTGGCAGCCGTCGCACAGGGTGGCGGTGGGACGCTGCATGTTGTCCGGCGGGTAGTAAGCCGTCCACCAGTCGTCGCCCACCAGGTAGGGCATCCACTTGCGCTGATCGATGTTCCATTTTCCCGGAAGGGGGTAATACAGGCCGCCCACCCTGGTGAAGTAGTTCTGCTTCCATAAATTGCCGTAGACCAGCGCGACTTGATTGCGCTTGAAAGGTGCATGTGAGAAATCTGCCAGGACGGCTTCAGGGTGAGTGGCCGGGTCGCGCACCACATTGGCCATGGGGGTCTTTTTCCAGCGCTGGTAGATCTGCTGGTGGCACTTTTCGCAGGCCTGGGAGCCGACATAGCGCGCGGCGGCCGCGGTGGAGGCCTGCTGCATCTTCTCCCGCGGGGTCAGGGGACGCAGGCCGCGGATGAAGAGAACCAGTTTCCAGCTGTCGTCGCCCGCGGTCTGATGGGGATCGCCCCAGGCGGGCATGCCGGTAAGCTGGACTCCGTTCTCGATGATGTAGTGAATTTCGCCGTCGGTGAGAGCCTGGGTGGGGAAGGCGCGCAGGTCGGGCACGCGGGGGTAGAGGTTCGCGCCCATC
>DATGGJ010000006.1:0-4577 GCA_035308585.1 Terriglobales bacterium | reverse complement strand
CACTCCAACGACCGCCTTTACGTTTCCCTGCTTGAGGCGGACCCGGAGGCCATGGTGCAGGACAAGGTGATGCCCACTCTCCCGCTCTCCGTCATGAACGTGATGGACGGCATGCGCGGCACCCAGGACATGGTGGTACTGGGCGAGTCTTCGGTGAACGAAGCCTCCACCCCGCTCGATTACCAGGTCTCTGGCGCCCAGATCATCGCCTTAACCATAAAGTAGGTGTTGGTAGCTGGTAGCTAGTAGCAGGTAGTTGGTCCTGAGGTCCACCCTTAATTTGTCGTCCTGAGCCGAGCGCGACCAAGCGAATGCGAAGGAGCGCGAGACAAAGGACCTGCTGTTCATTGCCCTTTTTGCAACACACCCTTGTGAGAGACCCAAAGTCCGCCCAAAGAGGACGGATTCGTTTCGCCGTTCCATTGTTGCGCATCACCAACTACCAACTACTAGCTACCGGCTGCCATCAGGCACGCCCCCTGCTCCCCGTGATACTCTGATGTTTCCCGCAATGCTCCCAAAGGTTCCCAGCAAGATGCCAAAATTCTTCGCGCTCGCAGTCATTCTTCTGTCTGCAACTCTAGCCCTAGCCGAAGGTACCCGCACCTGGCAGCAGTCCAGCTTCGATGACTTCGAAAAAGGCACCGCCAACGGCGTGGCCATCACCAGCGACGGCTCCCTCGAACTGGCGCCTTCATTTCGTAACCTGTACCTCACCCCTTCCACTTACACCTGGGCCATGGACACGGACAGCGAGGGCAATGTTTACGTTGCCGCCGGTTCTCCCGCGCGTGTTTACCGCATCACCCCGCAGGGCCACGCCGGCGTGATCTTCGCGCCCCAGGAACTGCAGGTGCAGGCCCTGGTAGTCGGTCCGCACGACACCGTCTACGTAGGTACCTCGCCCGATGGCAAGGTGTACAAGATCGAGCGCAAGAAAGCCGGCTCCAGTGCAGCTCAGGAGAGCTCTGCGGCTCCACAATCCAAGACCGCCGTCAGCGTGGACCCCAATTACTCCTCTTCCGTCCTCTTCAATCCCAGCACCAAATACATCTGGGCCCTGGCGCTGGACAAGGAGGGGGATCTGTACGTGGCCACCGGCGACCACGGCGAAATTTTTAAGGTGACGCCAAATGGCGAACACTCGCTGTTTTTCAAAAGCGATGACGCCCATATTCGCGTCCTCGCTCTTGATTTAAAAGGAAATCTCATCGCCGGCTCCGATGGCAGCGGCCTGGTATACCGCATTTCGCCCGAAGGCCAGGCGTTTGTTCTCTATAGCGCCCCAAAGAAGGAAATCACGGCGCTTGCCATTGACGGCAAGGGCAATATCTATGCCGCTGCGGTGGGTGAAAAGCACACCCCCGCAGCCGGCGCGGTTCCCATCCAATTGCCTGCCGCCCCCATTTCTGTCGGCCCCCAGATGGGCCTGACCATCAGCGCGGTCTCCTCCGCTCCCACTCCCGTGCTCTCGATTCCCAGCTTCGCTTCCGCTGGAGGCTCGGAAATCTACCGCATTGCTCCCGACGGTTCTCCGCTCACCCTGTGGAGTTCCCGCGATGACCTGGTCTATGCCCTGGCCTTCGACAACCAGGGCCGCCTGCTGGCCGGCACCGGCAACAAGGGCCACATTTATGCCATCACCGGCACCGACCAATTCACCGACCTGCTCAAGGCCCCAGCCAACCAGGTGACCGCCTTCGCCAGGGCTCCCCAGGGCGCCCTCTATGCCTGCAGCAGCAATTTCGGCAAGGTCTTCGTGCTCGGGCCGCATCCGGAGACTGAAGGCACGTATGAGAGCGACGTCTTCGACGCCCACATCTTCTCCCGTTGGGGCCGGGCTGAGGTGCGCTCCACCGGCCCCGTGGACCTCTACGCCCGCAGCGGCAATGTGGATAATCCCGACCGCAACTGGAGCACATGGCAAAAGGTTGACTTGCTCAACCAGGGCGCGGTTTCCATTCCTCCCGCCCGCTTTGTGCAGTGGAAGGCCGTGCTCCACGATGGCCGCGCTTCCGCCCAGGTGGAAAGCGTGGTGGTCAATTACCTGCCCAAGAACGTCGCGCCGGAAATTGACGATGTCACTGTCCAGGTCGGCATGCGCTACCAGCCCATGCCCAAAGCGCCCTCTGATTCAGCTTCCGGGGGACGTGGTCCGCAGCAAAACGCGCCGCTTCCGCCTTCCATCCACGACAGCAGCTCCATTGCCGTGCACTGGAGCGCCCACGATGACAACGACGATCAATTGGTCTACTCTCTCTACTATCGCGGCGATGGCGACACCCGCTGGCTGCTGCTGAAGAAGGACCTGGACGACCGCTACTATTCCTTTGACTCCAGCTTGCTACCCGACGGCGGCTACACCATGAGGGTGGTCGCCTCCGATGCGCCTTCTCATTCTCCGAAAGAGGCGCTGACTTCTTCGCAGGAGAGTGCGCGCTTCGAGGTGGATACCACCCCGCCCGCCATCCAGGATCTGCGCGGCGCCATGGCAGGGGACCAGCTGCGCGTCACTTTCCGTGCCGTGGACGGCTTTTCGCCCATCAAGCGCGCTGAATACTCGATAGACGCCAGGGACTGGCAGTACGTGGACCCGGTGGGCCAGATTTCCGATTCTAAAACGGAATCCTACGACTTCAGCATTCCTGTGCCCGCGGGCGACCCCCAGGAGCACATCATCGTAGTTCGCGCCTATGACCGCTTTGACAACATGGGCGCCGCCAAATTTGTCCTCCGCCCGCGCGCCGGCTCTTCGCCAACCGGAAAGTAAGCGCCTCTGAACTAAGAATTTGTGGGCACAGGCGCCCTCGCCTGTGCGGGCGAGCGCAGCTCGCCTCCTCCCGACCATATGCTGACCGGAGTCGAAGCACCTTGCTCGTCTATTATGAAGGTAGTGCCGGACCCGCCAGAACCCGAAGTCCAGTCCCAGGCCGCTTCCGACGCCTTCTACGACCGCGCTCTGCCTCGCATTCGCCGTTTCATGCTCCGTCTGGCCATCCCCCTGGCCCTGTTCATCCTGCTGCGCTTTGGCTGGAAGATCGGCCTGGGATTTGTGGTCGGCTGCGCCATCGCCTATGTGAATTTCTACTGGCTCAAGCGCACCGTCAGCAGCCTCGCTGACCGCATCACCGCCACCGGCAAACGCCCGTCCAGCGCCTCAGTCGTCGTGCGCTTTCTCGCGCGCTACCTTTTGATGGCCCTCGCCGCCTATGTTATATTCACCCTTTCTCCCGCTAGCCTTTATGGACTGTTTGCGGGCTTGTTTTTGCCCGTGGCCGGAATAATGTGTGAAGCCGGCTACGAGCTTTACGCCGCCCTGCGTTGGGGTTTGTAATAGAAGTAGTTGTAAGAAAAGCGGCCCGGAGTTTTTCATCCGCATGCCAGAACAACTTTGGTTTACCGCGCTTTTGAACCGCCTGTTCGCCGGCCCGGTGGACACCATCCTGCACGCCCTGCGCGTGCAACCTGCCTATCCCCAGGCCCCCATCACCAATTTTGTGGCCATGCAGATTCTGGTGGCCATTTTCCTGGTCGCCTTCTTCGCCCTGGTGCGCAGCCGCCTTTCCGTGGACCATCCCGGCGGCCTGCAGCACATTGTGGAAGGCGCGGAATCATTCATTACAGATCAGAGCCATTCCATCATCGGCCCCCACAGTGAAGGCTATACCGCTTTCCTGGTCGCTCTGGGATTCTTCATCCTGATCTGCAACCTGATTGGCATGATTCCCAGCTTCGATTCGCCCACCGCCGTGCCCAGCGTGCCCCTGGGCTGCGCCATCGTGGCCTTCTTCTACTACCACATCCAGGGATTTAAAAAGAGCGGCGTCGCCTACCTCAAGCATTTTGCCGGGCCTTTCTGGTGGCTGGCCGTGTTGATGGTTCCTATCGAAATCATCAGCCACCTGGCCCGCGTGCTTTCGCTCACTGTGCGTCTTTTTGCCAACATGTTTGCCGGCGACATGGTGACGCTGGTCTTTTTTTCGCTCATCCCCATCGGCATTCCCATCGCCTTCCTTGGTCTGCACATCGGCGTCTCCCTGTTGCAGACCTACATTTTCGTGCTGCTGACCACGGTGTACTTGCAGGGCGCGGTCGGCGAAGAGCACTAAAGCGGGAGTCAGGGATCAGTAGTCAGCGAGATTTGAAGTAGCCGGCAAATTGGTTGCTAATTGTAAGGAGCGACGCGAGCGGGGTTTTGCTGACTCCTGACTCCCGACTACCAGGTTTTGCACTCGCCTCCAGCGTGAGGGCGTCTGCACGAGGATGACGTCAACCACCCACTGGCGGCAATTCATAAAGGAGAGAACCACCATGCGTAAGTTGAGCTATCTGTTTATGGCGTTGTCGGCCATGTGCCTGGCCACGCCTCTCTTCGCCCAGGGCGGCGCTGTTGCCGCCGGCGGCGGCATGTCTCACGGCGACTGGGTCGCCATCACCTCCGGTTTTGCCATGGCCATTGCCTCCGCGGTTTGCGGCATCGGCCAGGCCAAGGCCACCGCCGCTTCCGCCGAAGCCCTGGCGCGCAATCCCTCCGCCCGCCCCGGCATCACCCTGGCCCTCATCTTGGGTCTGGCCCT
>DATGGJ010000005.1:0-2413 GCA_035308585.1 Terriglobales bacterium | reverse complement strand
GCGCAGGTTTCCGTTCAATCGGTTGACGGGGAACAGGTTACGGTTTTGGAATTGCGCGTAGCCCCCAATGATCTGGGTAAGGTCATTGGCAAGCAGGGGCGCACGGCGCGCTCCATTCGCACCATTCTGAGCGCGGCCGGCATGAAGTTACGCAAGCGTTTCACCCTGGAGATTTTGGAATAGCCGAAGCGTTCATCACCATCGCCCGCGTGGTCAAGACGCAAGGGCGGCGGGGCGAAGTCGCCGCAGAACTCCACACCGATTTTCCGGAACGTTTTGCCCAGCGCGAGCGGATTTATGCCTTGGCGCCAGATGGAATGCGCCGCGAAATGCGTCTGGAAAATTCCTGGCCGCACTTGCGGTATTTTGTCCTGAAGTTCTGCGGCGTGGATTCCATCAGCCAGGCTGAGACCCTGGTCGGCTGCGAGCTGCAGGTTCCCGCCGCCGAACGCGCACCCCTGGAGCCCGGGGCGGCTTACGTCAGCGATCTGGTGGGCTGCGCAGTCTGGGATATGACGCGCGGCCCGGGCGCCGAAGTTGGCGCCGTGGCCGACGTTCAATTCGGCGCCGGCGAAGCTCCCCTGCTGGTGGTTCGCTCCGGCAAAAAAGAATTCCTGATTCCCTTTGCCGCCGAATATCTGCGCCGGCTGGACCTGCCCGGGCGGCGCCTGGAAATGGCTCTGCCGGAAGGCTTGCTGGAAGTGGATGCCCCGCTGACCGATGAGGAGAAAAGCCGGCAGCGGGAAAGAAGCTAGTTTCAAGCTTCACTGCGGTTCGCGGCCTGAAACTCGAAACTGGAAACTGGTCTTCATGAAGTTCGAGATCGTAACCATTTTTCCCGACTTCTTTCGCGGGCCGCTGGAGCATGGCATCCTTCGGCGCGCCCGCGAGGCTGGTCTGGTGAAGGTCCAGGTGGTTGACCTGCGCGACTTCGCCCACGACCGCCACCGCACTGTGGACGACCGTCCCTTCGGCGGCGGCGAGGGCATGGTTCTGAAGCCGGAACCGATCTTTGAGTGTCTGGAAGCACAGTCGGTCGCGCCCCGGGAAACGCGCCTGGCCGGCGCCGCCAGGGAATCGGTGGTGCTGCTTTCCGCCCAGGGCAAGCGCTTTGACCAGGGCGCGGCCCAGCAACTGGCCCGACTGGAGCGGGTGACGCTGATTTGCGGCCGCTACGAGGGCGTGGATGAGCGAGTCAACGATTTTCTCGCCGATTGCGAGCTTTCCATCGGCGATTACGTTCTGAGTGGCGGCGAGTTGGCGGCTGCGGTGGTGGTGGACGCGGTTACCCGGCTGTTGCCGGGGGCGCTGGGCAATGAGGCCTCCGCCCGCCAGGAGTCTTTTTCGGCGGATATGGAAAGCCCTCGAGTTGCCGGCTCGGAACCCTCCTCCACCTGCGCTTCCGGCGGGTTGCTCGATTACCCGCATTACACCCGCCCGGCAGAGTTTCGCGGCATGGCGGTGCCCGAAGTGCTGGTCTCCGGCGACCACGAGGAGATTCGCCGCTGGCGCCGCCGCGTGGCCCTGGAAAAGACGCTGCGCAACCGTCCTGACCTGCTGGAGCAGGCCGACCTCAGCCCCGAGGACAAGCGCTTAGTGGCGCAAATCTCGGGCAAAATTTAGAATGTCGCCAGGGCCAACCTGGCCGATAGTTAAAGGAAAAGCCAATGTCGAACCTCATCATTGAAAAACTGCTGGCCAAGAGCCGCCGCACTGACCTGCCCCAGTTTGGCCCTGGCGACACCGTGCGCGTCCACGTCAAGATCAAGGAAGGCGACAAGGAGCGCGTTCAGGCCTTCGAAGGCGTGGTCATCTCCCGCACCTCCGGCCCCCAGGCCAGTTTCACGGTGCGCAAAATCAGCTTTGGCCAGGGCGTGGAACGCATTTTCCCCGCCAATTCCAAGGTGATTGACCGCGTGGACGTGGTCCGCTCCTCGCGCGTGCGCCGCGCCAAGCTCTATTACCTGCGCGCCCTCCGCGGCAAGGCCGCCCGCCTGCGGGAAGTAGAGTAAAGCAGTGCGCAGTTGCCAGTTGTCAGTTGTCAGTTGTCAGTTGTCAGAACTAGCAGTTAGCTCTCGGGACGCGGGCGCCCTCGCCCGCGTGGCAGTGCCAGGCCGCCCTGGGCCCGGGACGCGTCGCTAGATCTGATTTGAAATTGCGTGGCTTCAGCCGAAGACACGCCTCGGTACTGGCTTTTGTGACGCGGGTGCCCTCGGCGCGTGGCCTTCCCCGGGAAACCATCACCCAGGTTACCTTCCTCCAAACTCCAGCCTCAGCCCCGCCCTCGCCAGGATCGGCGGGCCCACCGTCAGCACCGGGGTACGCCCGATCTGATACTGCTGGTTCAGCAGGTTCTCACCCGCCACAAACACTTCCACGCCCGGCCGCAAGGGATGGGAAACGATAGCGTCCA
>DATGGJ010000004.1:0-3323 GCA_035308585.1 Terriglobales bacterium | reverse complement strand
GTACGCGCCCAACAATATTACCGGCCGCTTCATTCCCCCCACCAAGTGGAACCAGTTCGGCGGCACCATCGGCGGACCGATTATTAAGGACAAGCTGTTTTTCTTCGGCGACTACCAGGGCACGCGCCAGACTACCGGCGCAACCTCGCTGCTGACCGTGCCTACACCGCAGGTGATCAAAACCTGTGTAGCGCCGGGGGATGGCACCGGTTTTTGTAATCTGAACCAGTATCAGTCGTTCATCGGGAATGGCAAGCCCGGTGATCCCACCAATTACATTTATGATCCAGCCAGCAGTGCGGCGCTGGATGGCTCCGGCCGACTGGCATTCTGCGGCCCCACGGGCCTCGTGGCGATTGGAGCCAACCCCGCACAGAACCTGATCAATTGCCCGGCGGCGAATAATTTGCAGATCCCACTGGCCCGCGTTTCCTCCATCGCCCAGACTATCCTCGGGCTGATGCCGGCGCCCTCCAGCAATGCAGTAACCAACAACTTGGTCTTTTCGGGCTCGGGCCCATTCAAACAAAATCAGTTCGATACGCGCATTGACTTTAACGCCAGCCAGACGCTGCAGGTTTTTGGGCGCTTCAGCCTGGCCTATTACTCGCTGTCTGGACAACCTGCCCTGGGCGCGGCGCTGGGTGGTGTGGGTAACGGATTGGCAGGACTTTCCGGAAGCTCCATCAACCACGACTACAGCCTGGCTGCCGGCTTCACCAAGACCGTGAGCAGCACCCTGCTGACCGACTTTCGCTTCGGCTGGTTCAAGTACAACCCTAAAACCTCCAAGCCGGACGCGGGGGTGGCCGCAGCCACCGCCCTGGGCATTCCCGGCCTGAACCAGACCGGGGCGCAGGCGCTGTTCACCTCCGGCCTGCCTATGTTTGACGGCCTGGCTCCGGCCATCAACGCCGGTTCTGACCAGAGCACCTATGCCATGGGCGATGGCCTGAACGTGGGCCGCTGCAACTGCCCCTTGCTGGAAAGCGAACAGCAGTTTCAGTTTGTGAACAACTGGACCAAGATCAAAGGCAACCATCAGCTCAAGTTTGGCCTGGATATGCGCTATGCCATGAACCTGCGCGTGCCCAGTGACGCCAACCGCACCGGCCAGTTGCACTTCACCAGCAGCACCAGTGGAACCGGTCTGCAAAGCGGCGCCACCTCCGATGCCGGAACTGGCGGCGCCGGTTTCGCCAACTTCCTGCTGGGCGATGTGAACCATATGGATCGCTTCGTCAGCACCAGCCTGAATGCGGCCGAGCGCCAGAAGCGCTTCTTCTATTACGGTCAGGACACCTGGCGCGTGACCCCGAAATTTACCTTGAATTACGGACTGCGCTGGGAGATTTACTTCCCAGAAACGGTCAATGGCAAAGGCAACGGCGGATTTGCCAATCCCACCGAAGGAATCATCCGCGTCGCCGGCTACGGACCGTACGGACTTAACGGCAATATCAGCAACGATTGGCACGCGTTTGCGCCCCGCCTGGGGTTCGCTTACCAGGTGACCCCTAAGACCGTGGTTCGCATGGGTTACGGCCGCAGCTTCGATATCGGTGTGTTCGGCTCGAACTTCGGACATGCCGTTACCCAGAACCTGCCGGTGCTGCTTAACCAGCAGCTCTTCGCCACGGGGGTGAACAATAACGCCTATTTCTCGGCCTTTACCCTGGCAAGCGGTCCCGGACCATTCCCCACCACCACGGTGGCCATTCCGTCGAATGGTGTTCTGCCGCTGGGCGGTCCCAACAACAACGTGCAGCCCAGGATGCGTCCCACCGTGCAGCGACTGCCAACCCTGGATGCCTGGAATGCTACCGTTCAGCGGCAGTTGACCAATACGACAACGCTGGAAGTGGCTTACGTGGGCAATAAGGGTTCGCACGTATTTGCCGGCAACGGCCCGGCCTACGACCTCAACCCGGTGCCGCTGGGACCAGGAACGGCCATCGTGACCGCGACCGGCGTCCAATTCACGCCGGCAGTACCGGCCGAACAGCGCCGCCCCTTCTATAACCACTTCGTGTATCCGGGTTTCATTGATCCCGCCACCGGGACAACCATGATGTGTTGCGCTGACGGCATCATGGGTAACTACTTCGGTAACGATGCCAGCGCCAACTACAACGCCTTGCAGGTACGCGTGGATAAGCGCTTCTCCCAGGGGCTGCAGTTCATGTCCACCTACACCTACTCCCACGCCAACAACTTCAGCGCCGACGGAAACTTTCCCTACGGATCGATACCCGATCGCCACTTGAGCTATGGTCCGGATGATTTCAATCGCAAGAACGTGTGGATCAACAATTTTGTCTATGATCTGCCGTTTGGCCGAGGCAAGAAGTTCGCCGGCGGAGCGGGACGGGCCATGGACCTGGTGATTGGCGGCTGGCAGCTAACCGATACCATGAATTGGAGCAGCGGCCTGCCCTGGACACCGACGGTGGGTGAGTGCGGCCTGGTGAACGACACGGGCATACCCTGCATGCCCAATGTGAATGGATCGTTTAAGATGGGTGCCGGTTCTCTGGATCCGGTGACTCACACCGTCACCTACTTCACGCCGGTTTCACCATTGTCCTACCCCACCGCCTCTGTGGGGACAGACACCTGTAGTCTTTCGCGACCGACTTCCGGGCCGTTTGCGCTTCCGGCATGCGGCACGGTGGGCAATGCGGGCCGCAACAGCTACTGGGGCCCGAGCGCCTTCACCGACGACATGTCCATAGCCAAGAACTTCAAAATAAGCGAACGCTTCAATGCACAGTTCCGGATGGATGCCTTCAACATCTTCAATCACCCGGTGTTGGACTTCAGTCAGAATGATGGCCAGGCCACCGGCGGCACCTGCGTTGATTGCGGCGGCAACAACGGCTTAATCAAGGACATTCAGTACGGCACGACCATGCGCACCTTGCAGTTCGGGCTGAAGCTGATGTTCTGAAATGGTGCCACCAGGTTCATAATGGGGGAGTCGCAATGGCTCCCTCGTATTTTTTTGCTTTCATCATTCCCAGCCGTGGAGCGGCGCCCGGCAGCATCATTCCCAGCCGTGGAGCGGGGCCCGGCATCATCATTCCTAGCCGCCGAGCGGCGCCAGAATGTAGCCCTTCAGCCGCGAAGCGGCGAAAGAATGTAGCCCCGGGCGTGAGCCCGGGGAAGCATTGTGGAAGAACGCGGAGCCCCAGCGGGGCGAAAGAAGAGTTCCCAGGCCCACGTTTTCGGGCCCTTCGCCTGTCTTTCCCAATCGCCTTCCTGTTGCTGCTTCTGCTAAACAGCCCCGTCCTTTGCCAGGCACATTCATCCGCGGCGCAAGC
>DATGGJ010000003.1:0-4199 GCA_035308585.1 Terriglobales bacterium | reverse complement strand
TAGGAGGGGTCAAGGTTACGCTGGTGTTATGAATGGTACGTAGCCCCTTAGACCTTGAATCGGGCCTTGCCAGTGCAGCAATTCTGTTGCATATCACCTGCTTCCGCCTGTAATATCGCGCCCGAATTCGCTTCCATGATTGCGGCGCAATCCACTTACGTGCCCCGGCTTCTGCCGTTGCGCATGCCCCGGCTTTGTGTAGCTGTTGCCAGCCCCGACGCCGAAGAAATGATCGCCAAGGCCGAATCCTTGGCTCGAGATAACCCATTGCTGGAGTTGAGGTTAGATTACCTCCCCGAGCCTGCCGCCGCCTTCCCCAAAATTAAGCGCCTGCTGGAATCGCAACCCGGAACCATTCTTATCGCTACCTGCCGCCGCGCCGCGAATGGGGGTAAGTTTCGCGGCTCGGTGGAACGTCAGCTGGCGGTGCTGACCAAGGCGGTCGCCAGCGGCTGCCAGATCGTGGATTTGGAACTGCAAAGCGCCGTGGCCGCACGTCGTGCCGATCTGCAACGTTTGCGCAGCCGTGCCGCCTTTTTGCTTTCCTTCCATGATTTTCGGGGCACCCGCAAGCTGGACGAGACCTTCCAGAAGATGACGGCTATACCCGCGGAATTTTACAAGTTGGTAACTACCGCAACTAGCCTCTATGACAATGTAGTCATGATGAAGTTCCTGGAGCAGAAGAGCCAGCGGCACTCCATTGTAGGTCTGTGCATGGGGGAGCAGGGCATCATTAGCCGGGTGCTGGGGGTGCGGGCGGGCAGCGTTTTCACCTTCGCCGCTGCTGGTCCGGGCGAAGAGACTGCTCCCGGTCAAATTTCCGCCCGCGCCCTGCGCGATACCTACCGCATCGAGCAGGTGGATCCCGCCACGCGGGTATACGGCGTGGCCGGCGACCCGGTGGCACACTCGCTCTCTCCTGCGGCCATCAACACGGCCTTTCGGCGGGAAAACGTGAACGCGGTCTATCTGGCGCTGCACGCCAAGACGCTGGAGGATTTGCTGGCTTGCGTCCGCGAAATACCGATTCACGGGCTCAGCATCACCATGCCCTACAAGGAAAGCATCGTGAAGCACCTGGATAATTCTGACACTTACACCACACGGGTAGGTGCCTGCAATACCGTGGTGCGCGGCCCTGATGGCAAGCTCTATGGCTTCAACACCGACGTGGCTGGCGTGCTGCGGCCCCTGGAGCAGCGCCTGCCCCTGGAAAACGCCAAAGTGCTGGTGCTGGGCGCGGGTGGAGCGGCGCGGGCCGCGGTTTTTGGCCTCAAGGAACACGGCGCCGAAGTGTATATCCTTAATCGCACCCCGGCTCCGGCGCAGAAACTGGCCCGCCAGGCACATGCCCGCCTGGCCCGCCGCCCCGACCTCAAGAAAATGGCCTTCGACGTTATTATCAATGCCACCCCCCTGGGCATGGACAGCTCTAAGGACACGCCCTTGGGCGAAGGCGAAATCAACAGCCGCTATCTGCTGGAAATGGTGTATTCGCCGGCCGAGACCCGCCTGGTCAAAATGGCGCGCGCCAAGGGCGTGCAGATCATCCCCGGAGCCGAGATGTTCGTGCATCAGGCCGCCCGCCAGTTTGAGACCTGGACGGGGAAACCCGCCCCCATCGCGGAAATGCAACGTGTCGTAGAACGAGGTATTCAGGAGGCGGCCGCCGCGCGCGAGGAGAAAGTGAAGAAAAAGGCATAGCTCCCGAGCAATCCGGATTCCGCGCTTTTCCCGCCCACGGGAAATTTGCTTTTTCAGGCCTTCTCCCGCCAGGGGGGCCGGCCGGATTGCGTGCCTGCCGGGACCTTCGGCGCAGGGGAATATGCCGGCTATGATTTTTGGAAGGCGTTTTTAGCCTTGTTTTTTTCATTTTTGGCACAACGCCGGATGCCAGACCTTACTAAATTCCCGCAAAGTGTGGTCTGACCTGAACGGAAGTAGTTGCCATTTGGTAATGAAACGTTCTAAGATGAACCTTGGATGCGATAAGCGTCCAGTCTCGTCGTAGTACCTGGCGCGGTTTTTCCCAGATTCGATCGCTCAGTTTCCGACACTTCGCCTTGCCAGAGTCTGTTTCTGCTTTGGCGTGCAGCCTGGAGATGCTGATATGGCCTGGTACGCATACTGTCTGACAGAACAGCAATCCCACAATGGCGCCCGTTCGCGGCGCCCTTATATTTTAGAGGGTCTGACTGGAGTGGACGCAGCCCCGGTTCTCAGCTACCCCAGCGGCGAATTCGCGGTCGTGGTCAGCGAGTACAATCACGACGGCGAACTGGACAGGAAGGCCATACTGGAGCATGCGCGGGTGGTCAGCGCCTGCTTCCGCACCATGACGGTGCTGCCGTTCCGTTTCGGGACCGTATTCGAAACCGATGACGCACTGCGTCAGGCGGTGCGCTCCAACCGCCGCACCTTTGGCGAGACGGTGCAGCGACTGCGGGGCAAGGCGGAGATGCACCTTAAAGTCGTGATTCACGACGGCTCTTTGCGCGAAGTCATGACCAATATCGAACTGCCGGCCACCGTGGGCGGCGAGTATCTTTCCAAACTGCGCGTCCAGGCCTCCCGCGAGCGCGAGCGCCAGACCAAGGCCCGCGCCCTTTCCGTCCAGGTTCACCGCCTCTTCAATCCTCTGGATGAAGAAGTTACCTGCAAAAAGGTTGATGCGGACGGCATGCTGATTGATATTGCCCACCTCATCGAGCACAAGTCGGTGGATAAGTATCAGAACCGCTATACCATGGCTGCCAAGCAGCTGAAAAACTGTGAGATTCTGATCAGCGGGCCCTGGCCCCCTTATCATTTCCTGCCCGGAAAATTGCGTACCGTGGCGGGCAACAGCTAGACGCCAGGCGCACTGGATGCATCCAACACGGCAGCAACGCCGCCGCGCTCGACCCTGGCCATGGTTTCAAGTGCAGCCAAAATCCTGATCGTAGATGATGAAGCTGGCGTCCTGCTCACCAGCCGCGCCATCCTTCAGCAGGAAGGCTACGATGTGGAGGCCGCCGCCAATGGCGCTGAGGCCGTGGAGGCCATCCGCCAGCGCCATTACGACCTGGTTCTAACCGACCTCAAGATGCCCGGCATAGATGGTTTAGGCGTCCTGGCTGAGGTCCGGAAGCGCTCCCCTCTGACCGTCACGGTAATGATGACCGGCTACGGCTCGGTCGGCTCCGCTCTCGATGCCGTGCAATTGGGAGCTTACGAATACCTCCTCAAACCCATTGAAGTGGAGGATCTTAAACAGGCGGTGCGTCGTTCCTTGGAGCGCAAGCGCCTCTCCGAAATTGACACTCTGTACCGTGTCAGCTGGACCGTCACCCAGTCCCAGGATCCGGCCACCATGGCGGCGGAGGTATCGGACGCGGTCCGTGGCGTCCTGGGCCTCCATTATGCCTGCCTGTTGACCTGCGAAGACGGCCATTGGCGGGGCAACGGCTCGCCCGCCCTCGGCCAGGCGCTCGATTCTTTGTCCTTGCGGCGGGCGCTGCGCCGCGGCCTCATCGTCACCGATCAGGACCATGAAGAGGCTGCCGCAGCCTGGGCCCGGGATCACCAGATTCGCTCTTTCGGCTTGGTTCCGGGAATTGTGGGCAGCCAGTTGGTGTGCGTGCTCTGCGCTCACAATGGTCCCAAGCCCTACGATTTCCACGCCTCCGCCGTTCGGTTTCTGCAGGGACTGGCCAGCCAGACCGCTTTGGCGCTGCAGAATGCGGCCCTTATTCGCGAACTCAAGGGCAACAATGAAGAACTGGCCGCCGCTAACCGCAAATTGCAGGAACTGGACAAGCTGAAATCCAATTTCTTGAGCGTGGCCACGCACGAACTGCGCACCCCCCTGAGCGTAATTCTGGGCTATAACGCCATGCTCGAGGAAAGCCTGCAGGATCGCCTCGATGAAAGCGAGCGCCAGACCCTCACGGAATCCATCGCCGCCTGCAAGCGGCTGATTCGCATGGTCAACTCGATGCTCGACATCAGCCAGATTGAGTCCGGCAAGATGAAAATGGACGTGGCCGCCTCGGACCTGCGGCGCCTGGTGAATGGCGTAGCCGCCCTGTTCCAGCAGGAAGCGCGCGCCCGCCACCTCCGCCTGAGCGTGGAACTGCCCGCCCGCCCGCTGCGGGTGCCCGTGGACGCCGAACGCATCGAGCAGGTCTTGATTAATCTGGTGGGCAATGCCATGA
>DATGGJ010000002.1:0-8783 GCA_035308585.1 Terriglobales bacterium | reverse complement strand
CCGTGGGCAAATACGCCATCCGTTTCCAGTGGAATGACGGCCACGAACTGGGCATATATTCCTGGGAGTTTTTGCGCGAGTATTGTCCCTGCGAAGCGTGCCTGGCGGAACGGGCGGAAAAGGCGAAAGCGGAGTAACTTGTCGTTTCTGGATGACCTCAATCCGCAGCAGCGCGAGGCCGTGGAAAGCACGGAAGGGCCGCTGCTCATCCTGGCGGGCGCGGGCAGCGGCAAGACCCGGGTCATCACCTACCGCATCGCCCACTTGATTGATACCTGCGGCGTGGCGCCCGATTCCATCTTGGCGGTTACCTTCACCAACAAGGCGGCGGCGGAGATGGCGGAGCGGGTGGAGAAACTGGTGGGCGGGCACACCCTGGCCAAGCCGCTCATCGCCACCTTCCACTCCTTCTGCGTGCGCCTGCTGCGACGCGACATCGAGGCGCTGCGCATTCCGTCGGCCAGCGGCGGCGAGCCCATCGGCTTCCGCAAGGACTTTGTCATCTACGACGAAACCGACCAGCAGATGGTGGTGAAGACGGCCATGCGCCGCCTGGGTGTGGATGATAAGCAAACCAAGCCCGGCGCCGTGCTCAGCCACATCTCCTGGGCCAAGAACCACATGCTCGATCCGCAGGAGGTATACCTCAACTCCCGCGATCCCAAAACCGAGCGCGTGGCTCATATCTACGAGATTTACCGCCAGGAACTGCGCAAGGCCAACGCCCTCGACTTTGACGACCTGCTGCTGGAGGCGGTGCGCCTGCTGAAAGCGGTGCCCGAAGTACGAGAGAAGTACAACCGTCGCTTCCAGTACCTCCTGGTGGATGAGTACCAGGACACCAACCGTCCGCAGTACGAGCTGATGCGCCTGCTGGCGGGCACGCGGCACAACGTCTGCGCCGTGGGCGACGAAGACCAGTCCATCTATTCCTGGCGCGGCGCCGATATCCGCAACATCCTGGAGTTTGAGAAGGACTTTCCCGACGCCAAAATTATCCGCCTGGAGCAGAACTACCGCTCCACGCAAAACATTCTGCAGGCGGCTTCCGCGGTAGTGGCCAATAACGTGCGCCGCAAGGGCAAGAACTTGTGGACTTCGCGCCAGGGCGGGGCCAAGGTGGGCTACTACGAAGCTCCGGACGGCGAAAACGAAGCCCTGTTCGTGGCCGACTACGTTTCCCGCTACCTGCAGGAGGCCGCCGGGCAGGGCGACGAGGCCCGCGCGGCCGTGCTCTACCGCACCAACTCGCAGTCACGGCTGTTTGAAGAGGCCATGCGGCGCTACGGGCTCAAGTACCACGTGGTGGGTGGCTTCTCGTTTTATGAACGTGCCGAAATCAAGGACCTGATCTCGTACCTGAAGGTCATCCATAATCCCGACGATTCCATCTCCCTGCTGCGGGCGCTGAATACGCCGCCTCGGGGCATCGGCAAAACCACCGTGGAAACCCTGGAGCACCTGGCGCTGAACACGGGGCTTTCGCTTTGGGGCGCTCTGGGGCAAGCGATTGAACAGCAACTTGTCCCTGCCCGCGCGGCTTCAGCTCTCGGCGGCTTCAAACAGATCATTGACGATGGCCGGGTCATGCTGGCGGGCAAGTTCGGCGATAAAGTTGAGGCCGATGTGGAGGAGGCCGGGGGTCAGCGATCGCCCGCCGACCGAGAACTAGTCGAGAGTCAAGTTGCCGATGGGGAGGCTCTGCAGGCGGATATTTCGTTCGACTTCGGCAGAGAAGAGGAAGAAACCGAAGCGCTGGGGGCGGGACGCCCTCAGGACAGCCGGCAAGATGCCGGCGCTACGGGCGATTTTGCCGGCGACGGTCAGCCGGCGATCACTGATGGTTTTCGCACTCCCGGCGGCCCAGCCAGCACCGCGGAAATCCTGAAGTTTCTGATTGACCGCACCGGCTACATCCGCAAACTGGAGGAAGAGGACACACCCGAAGCCCTTTCCCGGGTGGAGAACCTGCGCGAACTGGTGAACGCTGCCATGGACTCCCGCGACCGGGAGGAAACCCTGGACCAGTTCCTCGACCACGCCGCCCTTATAAGCGATACCGACCAGTACGTCGCCGGCGCGCAGATCACGCTCATGACCCTGCATTCCGCCAAAGGTCTGGAGTTTCCCCTGGTGTTTTTGTGCGGGCTGGAAGAGGGCCTGTTTCCCCACTCCCGTACTTTGATTAATCCGGACGACATCGAAGAAGAGCGCCGGCTGTGCTACGTGGGCATGACCCGCGCCATGAATACGCTGCTTCTGACCCGAGCCCTCTACCGGCGGCGCTACGGCACCGACCTGCCGGAAGCGGCCATCCCTTCTCGCTTTCTGGAGGAAGTGCCGCCGCAACTGCTGGAAGACCTGGGATCGCCTCGCCGCCCTCGCGTGCCGGCCGGACCAGGCCTCGCCTGGAATGCGGCGAAGTCCCGCTCCCACACGGAGGACATCCACTACGCCTACGAGGATGAGGACCAAAGTCTGGCGTGGAATGCCGGTTCGGGCGGAGGGCGGACCGCGCCCGGCCCCCGCAAAACCAGCTATGGGGGGCCCACCTACAATTCGATTGATAATATTGCTGAATTTTTTGCCTCCCGCGGCAAGAAGTTCTCCCGCCCCAGGGTTGAGGTTGCTCAGCCCACCGGTGCCCGCGGGTTTCGGCCGGGCCAGAGGGTGCGCCACCCCAAATATGGCGAGGGCACCGTCTATAAGCGCGAAGGAGAAGGTGAAGAAGCCAAGATTACTGTACAATTCCCTCGATTTGGCCTGAAAAAGCTGGTGGAGAAGTATGCCCAGCTGGAAAAGGCGTAAAAGCGGTAGCTGGTAGTTGGTAGCTGGCGGGAACTGGTCGGCGTCGGTTTAGCACTACTTTCACCGGAGTCATGCTGAGGGGCTCTAGCCCTGAAGCATCTCGCGTGCACTACGGATTGTGCGCGCAAGTTCCTTCGGGCCTAAAGGCCCTCAGGATGACGCCAGTTCACATTGAAAATTTAACGGAGAGAACACACGCATTCATGGCAAATACTAAAAGTCTGAGCAAGGAAGAACGTAAGAAATCCAAACGCGCCAAGCGCAAGGAACGGGAGCAGAAGAATCCGAAGAAGAAACGGGATTACGCTCGCGGCTCCAAGAAGCGCAAGATGAAGAAGATGGTGCGCGGCCAGGCGAAACGGTAGCGCTCGTGGGGGGCGGGGCTCTACCCCGCCCTGACCGGGCAGAGCCCCGGGTCCACACGCGCTCAGAGCCTGTCCTGAGCAGCGAAGGAACAGCCGGCGAGAGGCCGGCGCTACTACCCCCACGGCCCCACAGGAGCACAGTGGCAGAGACGACCACGAAGGAAGCCAAACAACCTCCGGCCGCCCCGCAGGGCAGCCAGTTGCTTGCCAAGAAATCAATTGACAAGCTGATCGCGGAAGCCGAAGAGCCCGAACACCGGCTCAAGAAGACGCTGGGTCCCTGGAGCCTGACCGCTCTCGGCATCGGCGCCATCATCGGCTCGGGCATTTTCGTGCTCACAGGCACGGCGGCGGCGGGCGAAAACTTCAGCGTGCCCTCTATCCTGCACGCCCAGGTCATGGACCTGCTGATCGGCCTCATCCGCCACGGCAACACGGCCAGCGTGCTCATGCATGGCCGCCCGGCTGCCGGGCCGGCCATAGCGATCTCGTTTCTGCTGGTGGCCTTCGCCTGCAGCTTCGCCGGATTGTGCTACGCCGAGCTGGCCTCGATGATCCCCATCGCCGGCAGCGCTTACACCTATTCCTACGCCACCCTGGGCGAGATTTTCGCCTGGATCATCGGCTGGGACCTGATCCTGGAATACGTGGTCAGCAACGTGGTGGTGGCCATCGGCTTTGGCGCCTACACCAAGGCGCAGCTGGCGTCGTTCGGGCTCAGCCTGCCGGACAAGTGGTCCACCCCGGTGTGGGACGCTGGCCACTGGACCGGAGCGTACTTCAACATTCCCGCCTTCCTCATCGTTTTTATTTTGACGGTGCTGCTGGTGCGCGGGGTGCGTGAGTCGGCTGAGGCCAATAACGTGATGGTGGCCATCAAGATCGGCGCCATCCTCACCTTCCTGGTCATCGGCGGCATGCTGGTCCATCCCGCCAACTGGAAGCCGTTCGCGCCTTCCGGCTTTGCCGGCGTGGTCAGCGGCGGCGCCATCGTGTTCTTCACCTACATAGGCTTCGATTCGGTCTCCACCGCGGCGGAGGAGGCGAAGAATCCGCAGCGCGACTTGCCCATCGGCATCATCGGCTCGCTCATTGTCTGCACCATTCTTTACGTGGGCGTCTCCATTGTCCTGCTGGGCATGATGAAGTACCCCACCTTCACCTCCGGGGAAGCGGCGCAGGCGCCGGTGGCCTACGCGCTGCAGCACCTGGCGGCCAACAAGTGGTCGCAGGCGGTCATCATCATCGGCGCGCTCATGGGGATGATTTCCTCGTTGCTGGTGTTCCAGTACGGACAGGCGCGCATCTGGTATGCCATGTCGCGCGACGGGCTCTTCCCCAAGCTCTTCTCTTCGGTGCACAAGAAGTTCAAGACGCCGCACTTGTCCACCTGGATTGCGGGGTTCGCGGTGGGCATTCCGGCCGGCATTTTTGCCGTCAGCGAAGCCGCCGACCTCTCCAACATCGGCACCCTGTTCGCCTTCCTGCTGGTTTCCCTGGGCGTGATCGTGCTGCGCCGCACTCAGCCCGACCGCCCGCGGGGATTCAAGGTTCCCTTGGTGCCCTGGTTCCCCCTGATCTCGGTGGTGCTCTGCGTAGGCCTGATGAGCGGCCTGCTGGTCATCACCTGGCTGCGCTTCTTTGTGTGGCTGGCCATCGGGCTCACCATCTACTTCCTCTACAGCCGGCATCACAGCGAGTTCGCCAAATCGAAGCGGGTATGAGCTCCGGGCAGCAGATCACCTTCGACTACAAGCTGGCGCCTCCCAGCCCCTTCGTTCTTTCCCTGCCTAAGGCGGAGCTGCACCTGCACCTGGAAGGGTCGGTAGAACCGGCAACGCTGCTGGAATTGCGCCAGCACCACGGCATGATTGGCGCCGAACCGGGCGAGGTCGAGCGCCTCTACGACTACCACGATTTCAATGGCTTTCTGATGGCTTTCAAGGCCGTAACCGAGCACCTGCAAACGCCTGAAGACTGGGAACTGATCACCCACCGCCTCATGCAGCGGCTGCGTGCGGAAAATGTGCTGCACGCCGAGGTCTACGTTTCCGTGGGCGTGTGCCACTGGCAGGGCAAGGATTTTGAGCCCATTTTTGAGGCGCTGGAACGCGGCCGGGCGCGAGGAGAGCGCGACTTCGGCGTCTCGCTGCTGTGGATTTTCGACGCCACCCGCCACTTCGGCCCGGAGCGCGCGCAACGTGTAGCCGAAACGGCGGTGCAGTTTCGCGACCGCAACGTGGTGGCCTTCGGAATTGGCGGCGACGAACGCCGCGCCGGCCCCGAACTCTTCCGCGACACCTTTGCTTATGCCCGCGAGCACGGCTTGCGCCTGGTGGCCCACGCCGGCGAAACCACCGGCCCCGAATCCATCTGGGGCGCCATGAACCTGAAGGCGGAGCGCATCGGGCACGGCCTGAGCGCCTGGTATGACCGCGAACTGATGGCGGAACTGGTGCAGCGGCAGATTCCAGTGGAGATGTCCATTACCAGCAACCTGCGCACCGGCTGCTGCCGCACCCTGCAGGAGCACCCGCTGAAGATGTACTTCGACACCGGTGTGATGGTAACGCTCAATTCCGATGATCCCGGCATTTTCGGCACTTCGCTGGGCAGGGAATACCAGCTGGCGCAGGATGCGTTTGGATTTACGAACGAGCAGCTGCGCGAACTCGCGCGCAATTCGTTTGAGGCGTCGTTTTTGCCGCCGGAAAAGAAAGTTGCGTTTCTGAACGCGGTGGACGCGACCAGTTTGTAAGCGAGTAGCTGGTAATTAGTGATTGTGCCATCACAACCAGCTACTGGCTACCAACTGCCATGGCTCGGAGTCATGCTGAGGCGCTTCAGCGGGGCTAAAGTCCCTCAGGATGATTCCGGGTTTAAATTACCCAATTACCAAATTACTCAATTATTCAATGTCTCTTCACATCGGCATCGTGGCTTGCAGCGCGGAGGGCGCCGCGCTTTGCTATCGCACTGTCTGCCTGGAGGGGGCCGCGGTGATGGGCCGCCACGCTCATCCCGAAGTCTCCATGCACACCCATCCTCTGGCTGATTACATGCGCTGCATCTACGCTGGCGACTGGCAGGGCGTGGCCGATCTCATGCTTTCCTCGGCGGAGAAGCTGGCCTGCATCGGGGCTGATTTCCTTATTTGTCCCGACAATACCATTCACCGCGCCTTCGACCTGCTGGCGCCGCGTTCGCCCCGGCCCTGGTTGCACATTGTGGAGGAGGTTGCGAATGAGGCGCGCCGTCAGAACTACCGCCGCCTGGCTGTGCTGGGAACGCGCTACACCATGGAGGGACCGGTTTATCCCGCCAAGCTGGCAGCCGCGGGGATTGCGCACGCGGTGCCCACCGCGGAGGAGCGCGAGCGCATTGACCAGATCATTATGGACGAACTGGTGTACGCCAGGTTCACATCGCAATCGCTGGCGTATTTTCTGGAAGTGATTGGGCGGCTCAAAGCCGTGGGCTGCGACGCGGTGGTGCTGGGTTGTACAGAAATTCCTCTCCTGGTGACGCCGGAAACTTCACCATTGCCGACCCTCGATTCCACGCGCATTCTGGCGCGGGCGGCGGTGCGGAAGGCAGTGAGCAGTGAACAGTCGTCGCTGGCCAGTTAACGAAAGCAGTTGCCAGTTGTTCAGGCGCCAGCAATCAGCGATCAGCACTCAGCATTCAGCCCTTGGAACCTGGCCAAAGAATTACAAGCTCTCTCATGAAGCATCCTTCGGAAGGGCTCGGCTTCAGCCGAGCCGTTTAGTGCCACAGGCAAGATGGGCTTTAAGCCCCTGAGGCCCGACACCAATCTCGAACGGGCTGAGTGCTGACTGCTGATTGCTGAGTGCTGTTCCTCAGGTACAATGCTCGGCCCGGAAGTTTCCTCCTCCCAGGAGACATCACATGCGAATCAGAGTTTCACTGCTTGCGTGCGGCCTCATTCTTACGGCGTGCCCCTTCATGGCGGGACAGTCCGCCTCCTCCCTCTCTCCCGAGGTGCGCCAGTTCGTCAAGGTGGATGCCCCGGTCATCGCTCTGACCCACGTCAAGTTGATTGACGGCACAGGCGCGCCGGCGCGATCCGACCAGACCGTGGTCATTGCCGAGGACAAGATCCAGGCGGTGGGCGATGCCGCCACCGCTAGCGTGCCGCCCAACGCCAAGGTGCTCGACCTGCATGGCTATAGCGTAATTCCCGGCCTGGTCATGATGCACGAGCACCTGTTCTACGCCGCGGGCCTGCCGCGCAATCCCGACGGCTCGCCGGCGCAACCCATCATGATCCAGGAGGTCGGCTTCAGCTTCCCGCGTCTTTATCTCGCCGCCGGGGTCACTTCGATGCGCACTACCGGCAGCGTGGAGCCCTACGCCGACCTGAATATCAAAAATTTGATCGACACGGGCAAAATGCCCGGGCCCAAAATTGACGTCACCGGACCTTACCTGGAGGGGCCACACTCGTTTTTCACGCAGATGCACCAGCTCACCGGCCCTGAGGATGCGCGCAAGCTGGTGGACTTCTGGGCGGATCAGGGCGTGACCTCGTTCAAGGCCTATATGAACATAACCCGCGCCGAACTGGGCGCCGCCATCGAGGAGGCCCACCGGCGCCACATCAAAGTAACCGGCCACCTGTGCTCGGTGACGCAAACCGAAGCGGCGGAGCTGGGCATTGATGACCTGGAGCACGGCCCCATGTTCGTGGACACCGAATTTGTGCCCGGCAAAAAGCTCGACCAGTGTCCCAGCGGCAAAGCGGCGTTCGACTCCCTGCTCAAGCAAGACGTTGACGGCCCGGCGGTGCAGAAGATGATGCGCACGCTGATTGACCGTCATGTGGCGGTCACTTCCACACTGCCGGTGTTCGAACTGGATGTGCCCGGACGCCCGCCGCTGCGCAAGCAAATGCTGGATTCCATGCTGCCGCAAGCGGAGATCAACTACCTGCAGGCGCGCGCTACCCGCCCCTCGCCCGAGATTGCCACCCTCTTCAGGAAGGAGCTTCAGTTCGAGCACGACTTCGTCAAAGCCGGCGGTCTGCTGCTGGCGGGCTGCGATCCTACCGGCATGGGCGGCGTGCTGGCCGGTTTTGGCGACCAGCGCGAGATCGAGTTGCTGGTAGAGGCAGGCTTTTCACCTGAGCAAGCCATTCACATTGCCACCGCCAATGGCGCCGGGTACGAAGGCCAGTCACAACGAATCGGCACCCTGGAGGCGGGCAAGCAGGCCGACCTGGTGCTCATCCACGGCGACCCCTCCGCCAACATCAACGACATCGAGAAGGTGGATACCGTGTTCAAGGACGGCGTGGGCTACGATTCGCAGAAGCTGATCGAATCGGTGCGCGGCACGGTAGGGTTGTACTAAGCGCCGCCGGCACTTCTAGTTTCCGCTGCTTTGGGGTGCAAGCGCGGCTTGCCGCACCGCAGGCGGATATTTAACTTGCCGGTGCACTCGGTCAAACACTACAAACAGCAAACCGATGAGCCCGAATATCAGCACGCTGCCCTCTGGTCCCACCGAGCCTCCCGTGAGCCAGCGCGGCCCATGGAAATGTGAACTGAGCAGGTGCCCGGGCATCAGGGTGCCGCTGTCGGGCACGGA
>DATGGJ010000001.1:0-3376 GCA_035308585.1 Terriglobales bacterium | reverse complement strand
CATGACCAATCCTTTTCGTAAACTCTGGCCAACAGCTGCAATCTCTTCCTCCCGCAGGACTAAGCATTCGGTAAGCAGGGCCGCAGGCAAAGTTTTGCATCTGGACGAGCGGCGCCTGGTAACCCGCCATTTCCAGCCTCTTCCGGCTATGCTGCGCTATGGCATTGCCGCCACTGAGACCCCCGTGCGCATTCATGATCTTAGCGACAAGGGGTTGTGTTTCCGCGGTGAAGTTCGCCTGCCCATCGGGGCCGCGGTGGAGATCACGACCATGCTGCCCCAACCGGCTTCCTTTGGCCGTAAGGTTCGATATCTGGCCCACGTGGTGCGTGTAAGCAGGGAGCCCGGGAAGTTCGTCACGGCTGCCTTGATCTTCGGCTGCGAGACTCTGCCCCAGGAGGCAGATGCGGTGCAGGCCGGCGTCGAAGCAACTGCGGCTGCGAATCCCAAGGACCGGAAGGAAGAGACTTGCATAGCGCCAACTGCTCCCGTGCCACATCGGCAGCGGGCGGAGCCAAAGACGCGGGATAGCCGTCAGTTCTCCCGCTACCTCTGCCCTACCCAGGTGCAGTTTCGAAGCTTGAATGCGGAGGAGATCACTTCCGGTGAGCTCATGAATCTCAGCCTCGCCGGTTGTTATGTCCAAACCTCCCAGCCTTGTCCGCCGGGAGCCGCTGTGGAGGTCGTGCTGCAGGCGGGGAGAGCGCGCATTTATACCCATGGCCGGGTGAAGGCGACCCGGGAGAACGAAGGTATGGCGTTAGAGTTTGAAGGCGATCTTTCACAACGGTTGCAGCGACTTCCCCAATTTGTCCGCTTGGTCTCTGCCAGGCGATGCAAGCCTGATTTCGGCAACTAAATGCCCTTCCCGGTACCGGCACGCGGGGCGGGGGAGCTACTTGCCCTTCAGCTCGCGGGCGGCGTCGTAAGCAAATTGCAAGAAGTCAGAGAGAGCCACGGCGGAAAACGTCTCCAGCAGCGCTCGCGTCCGGCGTGGCTGCAGAGCCAGGCCGGTCATCAGAGCGCCGGCCACCCAGGGTGCAAAACACCAGCGGCAGGTCAGCAGGTCGCCCAGCGCGCGTTGCAGTCCTTGGCCGCGGCTGCTTTCCCCTACTTCTCCAGCGCCCACATTCTCTTTGAATTTAGTAAATGGAGCGCGCAAAGGAGCTGTGACCCAGTCGCGGGTAGCGATACGAGTGAGCTTGTGAGTGGCAATCCCCAGCAGCAGCAGGTCGCGAAATCGCAGGTTGGAAGGCAGGCGACGCTGGCTGGCAGCCAGCAGTGGAATCCCAAACAGAGCGGCGTAGCTGGCCAGCAGCACCGCATACCCGCCCAGCGGCCAGTCCGCGCCATAGCCGGCAAATATCGCAGGACGGTTGCCGGGTTGCGGAGGAGTGGGAGCGGCTGCCATGGACTCACCTCTGAATTCCTACGATGCCGGGCTGAGTGGCCGGGTGGCCGTTATTTGCGGCAGGGTGCGATTCTGTTCCAGCAGATGGCAACGCCGCCTGCCAAGCCATCGTTCCAATCAGCAGACACGGCAGTTTCGGTCCCGGCGCGAAACCGCGCCTTTCCCCCCGACTCTGCGCGGCGGAGGTCACGATGAGCGGCAGCGACGAATCCGAATGTCGGGGAGCTTTGCAATCAGGTCTGCTGGTCAAAGACCGGATGGGTGTCCGCAAGCGCATCACCCGGGTGGAGGATGACACGGTGTACTGGGAGTACGTGAACCAGCCTCCCCAAGGCGAGCCGCGGGAAAAAGCCACCGCGTACGAGGACTTTGCGGATACCCACTTTGTCTTGCCGCAGCCCAGCTCTTCGCGTGGAGCGGCGTAGCAGCTCTCCCCCCTTGCGCTCACCGGCCTGAGCGCCATCCCGCACAATTCAGCCACGCATCTATCTTCCTAAGTTTGGGTGACTAATCAGGAGGTCTGTATATATGCGCCGCGCGAGTCTAGCAGTTTCGATAACCGTTTTGCTGGTTGGCCTGTGTGCGTGGGCCGCCGACGTTCCCATGGTGGCCGGCTCGCAAGTGCCGGCAGCGGCCGGGAAAATCAGCTATCAGCATGATCGCAACGGAAACGTCAAGTTTACCCTTTCCACCAAGAACCTGGCTGCTCCCAGCCAGTTGACCCCGCCGAAAAACGCCTATGTGGTTTGGGTCGAGCCGCGCGACCAGCAACCGCAGAACGCGGGCGTGCTGGCGGTCAACAATAACCTGGAGGGAAGTTTTTCCGGGACTACTCCCTCTAAAACCTTCAACGTAGTGGTAACCGCTGAGGACAGTCCTACGGTCACTCAACCCAGCGGTCCCGAAATTCTCCACGGCACGGTACAGGTAAGATAGATAAGCACCGGATTGACGGGCAGCAGCCGCAAGCGCCGCTGTCCGTCGCACCTGTCTTAACCTTCTTCGGAAGAATAATGCCAGTCCGCCTAAGCGGCGATCTTGCGGCGGGCATACTTGCGAAGCCGCTGCAGCGGGTCAGGTTGACCCACGGGCACGCTGGCCGGCCACGGCTCCTCTATCCCCATCAGTGCCAGGGACGCGCCCAGCAACGCCATATTTTTGCTGAAATTGACCATTTCCGCCTGGCGCTGCGACGGTTCCTCGCGGGTCCAGAAATCGTGCATCACCGGTGAAACTCCCGCCAGAAAACCCAGGACAGCCAGCGCTCCCAGCCGGGGCTTAATGCCCAGCAAAATGCTCGCTCCTCCCCCAATCAGCGCCGCGCCCGTGGCCATAACCGCTACATCGGGCATGGGGACCTTTTTGGAAGCGGCGTACTCTGAAAGCGCTTTGTGATCGAGAAAATGATGGATTCCACTGTACAGAAAAAAACCACCAAACCCTAGACGACCGAGCAGGAACGCAGCTTTCATGGAATCAACCCCCCAGGCTGGACGGCTGCTGTGATTCCCGTCCGCAAACCGGTGTTGCCTGCCCTTCTGTCATCACCCGGCGCCTGGTTGATTTTGTCCTGATATCAAACCTGCTGAGCATGCAGAAGATGAGAAACCCGCGGTTGCAGGCCGCGGGTTTGCTTTTGGAGGATTACTGCAGCTGCAGGCTCTGCAACATCCGCTTGTAAGTGGATTTGAGCCGGCCAAAGTCTTTTTGGGGAGCGACAAAGACGGCATAGACAAGCTGATTGTTGGGACCGGCAACCGCGACCAGCCAATCCTGCTCGCGTAGCGGCTGTCCGTTCTGCTGGATGGGGGAATTACCCATCAACATTTGCGACCTGCCCTGCATGCCGTTGACCTGGACATTGCTGGCTGATCCGGAGGCCTGCAACCCGGGATTAGATTGTTCCATGCTCTGCACCAGACTCTGCGTGGCCTGGTCCAGATTCGCCCCGTTGGGGATTTGTGC